>DATJIP010000252.1:0-9121 GCA_035493235.1 Steroidobacteraceae bacterium | reverse complement strand
TCGAGTGCGCATCGCAGAGAAGATGTACGGCGAAGGCAACCCGAGAGTCATTCCATGGCTGTGCGACCTGGGCAACTGGTTCGCAGACATCGGCAAGACGCCCGAAGCCCGCATGACTTTTCAGACGGCGCTCAACATCGTTGGCACGACGGACTCCCTGAATGTGCCGATCATGGTCGAGCCCCTGCGCGGCATCGCGCGCGCCTACATGCTCAGGCCGAGCTATCCGGATGATTGGCGGAGAGATCCCTATCCGACACTCGGCTGCAACCGCTTCAGGCGCGGGGTAGCGCCACCCGAATGCGTGAACGCCCGCATGAGCCCGGACGGCAGGCTCTACGTCGAGCCCCGCAAGCTCAATCAGGAAGGTGAGGAAGCGCTGCGGCGAGCGTTGCGTATTCTCGATTCGGATCCGGGGTCGCCGGCGCAGACGCGGATCGAGACGCTGATCCAGATGGGTGACTGGTATCAGATCAAGGAGTCGCCGCGCGAGGCGCTCCCCTACTATGAGCGTGCCTGGCAGCTCATCCGCAGCACACCGAATCTGCCGGATTCGGCCGCCGCTGCGCTGAACGTTCCGGTCCGCGTCTACTATCCGACACCGCAGATCGTCGCCTACGTCCCCAAGCAGGTGGCGGCTACGCAGACGCAGTCGCACTATGTGCTGCTGGAGTTCTCGGTTGCCGCCGATGGCTCCGTCCGCGACGCCCGCATCGTCGAGCAGGATGCACGCGATCGCTATGCGCGCGAGATTCTCGACGCCGTGAGCGATTCGCTGTTCCGGCCGAAGTTCGTCGAGGGGCAGCCGGTCGCGGCAACCGGGATCACGTATCGCGAAGTCTTCTGGACGGGTAAGCCACGGGACTGAGCTGGCTCGTTTACTGGTCGAAGCGCCCGCCGTAGCCCGAATGGTCAATTGAGCCTCGAGCCGCTGCAGTCGCACTCTTGCAACTCCGTTCGGGAGGGAGTCGAGACATGCAGCACAATCGTCAGACGACACTCGTGGCTGGCGCCATCGCCATCGCCCTGACATCAAGCAATGTCAACGCCAAAGACCTGAAGAACTTCGTCACCGACCTCTACGGCGGCGACGGCGTCACGCTCTCCTCGCAGGGCGGGCCGTTTGCAGCCGCACACGCCGCCCATTTCTCGGCCGACTCGCTCGAAGAATTCACCTTGCTGAATTCGGCGATCGCTTCGTCGGTCGGGCAGTTTGCCTTCAATTCGACCTTCACCGGCGTCAACTTCGATGTCCAGACGGGCGTGCCGGTCGAAACGCAGGACAGCCTCGGGCCGCTGCTGGCGGAGAGCGCCACGACCCTCGGCAAGGGCAAGTTCGATCTGGCCTTCGGCTACTCGCGCTTCAAATACGACAAGATCGACGGCGAGGACCTGGACAGCATCGTGCTCGACTTTCCGCACGAGGATTGCTGCTCGTTCCAGAACGGCATCCAGCGACCGCCGCCGGATGGCGTCCTGAGCGGGTTCGAGACCGACGTGGTGCGCGTCAATCTCAACATCGAACTGGCGTACGACGTCTTTGCGCTGTTCGCCAACTACGGCATCACCGATCGCTGGGACGTCGGCGTCGTATTGCCGGTGCTCTCCGTGGACGCCAGCGCGAAAGCTCACGCCGAAATCATCTCGAATTCCGGCGTCGGCGGCATTCATTCGTTCCTCGGCCAGGACGAGCTGCAGAATTCACAGACCGGCGGCAGCGAGACCGGCATCGGCGACGCCGTGCTGCGCACGAAGTACAACTTCGTTCGCGATCACGGCGCGGCGCCCGACCTGTCGATGCTCGTGCAGGTCACGGGACCGAGCGGCGACGAAGACAAGCTCCTGGGCACCGGCGAATGGCGCTACAAGGCGGGACTGATCGCTTCGAAGCGCTACGGCGCTTTCGGGCCGCACTTGAACGTTGCCTACGAGACCTCGAGCGGCGCGAACTACCTGGACAACTACACGTACGCGGCAGGTTTCGATTGGCGGATGACGCCGACCTTCACCGCTGGCCTGGATCTGCTGGGTCGCTATAACCCGGACCAGGAAACCGTCGGTAACGACGTGCGGGACGTGGCGCTCTCAGCGAAATGGAATCCGTTCAGCTCGGCCAACGCGCCGCTCAACGCCTATGTCATCGTCCCGGCGAATCCCGATCACGGTTTGCGATCGGATGTCGTCTGGGGAGTGGGCATCGATATCGTTCTTTGATCGAGACCGCCGGCGGTCCAGCGCTCATTTGCAGCGCTGGAACCGCCGGTTGTATGTCTGCCACTGGGCGCTCGCCTCGGTCTTGCCGCGCACCTGCACCATGCTCTGACCATCGGCGGAGAACTCGCCGAATTCGGTCACCATCGGACCGAGCGTCTTGTCGGTCCATGACATCGCAATGCCGTTACCCGTGCGCTGATAGCGAACGACGGGATACTTGATGGTGCGCCCGCCACCGAGCTCGAAGGCGTACTCGTTCGCCGAGAACGCCAGGCCGACACCGTCGCCGCACCAATTGCCCAACAGACTCGGCTCGGCAGCCGGCGCCGCGGCCGGCGGCGGTTGCACCACTGGGGCTGCAGCAGCGGTGGATGTCGAGTTCGATGTCGCCGCGGGCGCGCGATCCGCAACCTGCGGACTCTGAGTCGCTGCAGCCGTCGCAGCAACCGGCTTGGGTTCGACCGGCTTTAGCTCGACCACCTTTGGCTCGATCGGACGCAGCGCCTGCAGCGCCGTGAGATCCACGAACGCACTTTGTACTGCAGCGAGATAGGCGTTGTGTGCAGCGGCGTCCGATCCTAGATCGGCCAGGCGTTGTTTGATCGTGGCCAGCCAGGCCGAGCTGCGCGACCGGTAACTCTGCGGCGCCACTGCACGATAAGTCTCGGCCGCCGACGACAGAGCGGCGCGATCGATTGGTTCCTGCGAGCTCAACAGACCGTCGACGCGGCGGCTCGCGGCATCGGCAAGCATGGCCGGCGCGTCGCGCACGAACGCATCGTCCTTCGGCGCGATCGTCTGCAACTCCACCAACGTGCCGCGCGCACGATCCAGTCGACCCGCCTTGACCTCATTGCCGAAGCGCTGTTTCGCCGCAGCGACCCTGGCGGCCAACTCTTCGGCGGCGCGTTCGACCTTGTTCCGCTCGGACGCCTGCGTCCATTGCGCTCGCCGCGCTTGCAGCGCAGCCGACTTCGGAGTGAGCTGTTCCGCCTTGTCCAGCAACTGCGACGCCACCGTGAAACGCTTCTCATCGATGAGCCGGCCGGCCGCATCGAGATACGTCGCGGACAGCTGGTCTCGGGCCATTGCTGCCGCAGTTTCGCTGCCAGCAGTTTTACGCAGCGACGCGAGTGCCGCGTCCGCTTCCCGTTGCCAGGCTGCGTCGATCGGCTGTGCTCGCTCGAGGACGACTCGGAACGCTTCTCGTGCCGCGGTGAGCGCCCGCTCCTGTGCCTGGCGCGTAGCCTCGAGTTGCAACGCTTCGACCTGTGAGTGGGCGGCAGCGATGTCGGCAACGCCGGGCAGATGAACCGCGGCATCGGCGAGCAACGCGAGTGCTACGTCGAATCTGCCGCCTTTGGCGGCGCCAATCGCGCTCGCAGTAATCTTCTGTGCTGCGCCGGCCCGGGCGGATTGAATCAACGGATTTCCCGGGTCGAGCGCGGCAAGGGCCGAGATACGTCCGCTCAGTGCGTTCAATCCCGCTGAGGTCGGCGCGAAGGAACTGAGAGCAGTGCGCAATTGCGTTTCTGCGGCAGCGATCTTCTCGCGCTCCGCAGCCCGCGCGGCTTCGCGCTCGGCTGCCGCGGTGGCGTTCGCGCTGTCTTGTTTGCGCTGCTCGATCCGGGCCATGTCCTGGGCGATGAGGTCTTTGGACTCTTGCGTGCTGCGGAGGGCAAGCGCCGCCGCAAGGGCTGCGCGCGCTTCGTCCCACTTGCGTTCACCGCTCAGTCGCTCGGCTTCGCGCCGCTGCTCTGCCACCGCAGCAGTCACGATCGCTTCCAGGTTGGGATCCGTGGG
The DNA here is from genome assembly GCA_035493235.1 of Steroidobacteraceae bacterium. Classification (GTDB taxonomy): domain Bacteria; phylum Pseudomonadota; class Gammaproteobacteria; order Steroidobacterales; family Steroidobacteraceae; genus Steroidobacter. The sequence goes on along the minus strand of DATJIP010000252.1, from coordinate 5,104 downwards.
CGCCACGGCGCGCAGCTCATCGATGACTGCGCCGATCGATGCCCCCGCAGGAGTTTTCGTGCCTGGCGCGGCGGCCAGCAGGCGGGCCTGCGAGACCAGCTCATCGCGACGCGCAACCAACCCTTCGCGTCGCGCTCGCACGCGACTGGCTGCTTCGTTCAGGCCAATTGCTTCGAATGCCGCGACGTAGCGACGCTCGAACGAAACGATGCTATCGACGGTCGCGATGCTGGTAATGGCTTCGTAGTTCTTGCCGAGCAAGGGTCGCACGCTGGCTGCGACCTTGCCGAACACCTGATTGCCGGGGTCGATGTCGCGCAGCCCAACCAACGCATCAGTGACTGAAGCGAGCGGTTCGAGGCTGGTCAATGCCGCAAGCTTCGATTCAACCTGCGCCGCCAGTAAGCCGCTCCGCTGCTTGATCTGCGCCAGCTGCTCAGCAGACGCGAGCTTGTCCGCAACGTCGCGGAGCAGTCGGTCGCGCGGCGCGAGCCGCGTGCCCTCGGCAAGAAGTGCACGCGCGTTGTCCAGATCGTTGGAGCCGATTGCTGCTTCGGCCGCTGCCGCAAAAGCGCCGGCGAGACGCGGATCCACCAACAGCGGATGATTCGGCTCGACCAGCCGGATCCGCTGCATCACACCTTGAATCCCGCTGTGCTCCTTGCTGCTCAGCAAGCGGCCGGCCGCGAGATAGGCTTCGTACTGTTCCGCGAGCTCGGACAGGTAACGCTGCTTGCGTGTGGCCACTTCATCGCGTAGCTGCACCAGCTCGGTCGCATCCGGATACATCGTCAACGCGGTGTCGAAGATCGCTTCGGCCTTGGCGTAGGCGGCGTCGATCTCGCCGCTGTCGAGCATCGCGCGAATCTGTCCGCGGTAGTAAGCGATGATCTCCGGCCTCGCGGCATCGAGTGCCCGGGCGCGATCGCCCGGCGAGAACGTCGCCAGCCGATCGATGGCCGCCTGCATTGTCGAAGTGTTGCCCGACTCCAGATCCGCAATCGTTCGCGTCACGGGGTACTCGATCGCGAACCAGAGTCCGCCCGCCGTGATCAGCAGCACGACCGCCACGACGATCAAGGCGGTCTTCTTGTTCCAACGCCAGCGCCGCGGCGGTTCAGCAGCGCGCAGTCCGTTGAAGAACTCGCGCACACTCGGCGTACGCGCCTCGCGATCGAAGGCGAGTGCTTGAGTCAAGGTGCGATTCTGACGCGCGCTCAGGGTTGGCACGGGCTTCGGCACGAGCTTGCGGCCGCGCGCAACGAGCGCCGACAGTCGATCGAAAGGATGATTGCCGGTCAGCAACTCGTAACACACGCACGCGAGTCCATAGACGTCGTCGCGTGGATCGGGATCGGCAGATTCCTCGGCCATCTCCGGGCTGGCGTAGGCGGGAGTCATCGCGCCCAGCAAGCGGCCGTCGTACACGGTCACCGTGCCGTCGGCCTGGTTCGGCCTGCGCATGGCTCGCGCGATACCGAAGTCGAGAACCTTGATCTTCCCGCCCTGCATGACGAAGCAGTTGCTGGGCTTGAAGTCGGCATGCACGATGCCGTGCTCGTGCGCGTACATCAAAGCAGCGCACATCCCTTCGATCAGCGGGATCGCTTCCGCCAGGGGCACGCCGCGGTCACGGCCATCGGAGCTGAGATAGACGTCGAGCGCCGTGCCCTCCAGTAACTCCATGCTGATGAAAATGGTGTCGCCAGTGCGATCGAAATCGTAAACCGTGACGATGTTCGGGTGAGCGAGCCGCTGCTGACGGCTCGCCTCACGCTGCAGCATGATGAAGGCGTCGTCGCGCCGCTTGAAATCCTCGCGCAGCACCTTGATTGCGACGTACGGATTGCGATCGCGCGCTTCGACTTTGAGCAGGTCGCGGCCGCGGTACACGATGCCCATGCCGCCGATGCCGAGAACCTCGTCGAGGATGAAGCGATCGCGCAAGCGGGTGCCGAGCGCAATGTTCGAATGCCCGGCTGGCGCACCTTTGCTAGGGGGAGGATTCGGCATGCCGGGCGCCTCGACCGCGAATACCTGGCGCTGACTGATTGTATCGACGATGACGGTCTTGAGCTGTTGGAACTCGTCCGGCTGGATGATCCGCTGTGCGTAGGCCTTTTCGACTTCACGCATCACGTCGTGCGCGGACTGCGGCCACGAGGTCAGCTGCGAGCTGATACGGCCGGTCACGGCGTCGAACGCCAGCTCGCCACGGCGAAGCGCGAGCAGATCATCCATCAGGGGCGCCGGTTTCTTCATTATCACGGCGCGAATGGCGCTCCGGGATGGCAGCGCATGCCGGTAGCGCCCGGACTCCTTAGCTTTTCGAATCGCACGTAACAGTCGCCTTCGTACAATCGCGCTATTGATATCAACAATTAACGAGCGAGGCCAATGGGCTGACTTTCGGTGCTATGACACCGGGCTCATTCCCGCCCATTGCTTACGTGATTTAGCAGAAGAATCAAGTAGTTGAAATCCGACTATCGGGCAACCCGCCGCGCGGCAGGCCGGCGACGCGGGTTGCGTGAAAAATTTCCTGCGCTTGTGTCGTGATCGACGAAGCGAGCGTTCCCGGCCCTCTCGGTCCGCACACAGGTCGTATTGTCTTCGGTGCCGGAGCTGCACCGAGTCGCTGCGGCTGGTCTGCCTCGAGCATGCGCTCTACGGCAATCTGCTGTTCGCGGCGAGCCTGTGGCCGTTCTTCTCGCATGAAGCCGTGATCATGTGATCACCGCGCGAAGGCGCGGTAAATCCCTGCCACCGCCACATCCTTCGCCCCGGTCGCGAACAGCTCCTCCAGGGTCGCGTGAGCAACGTGCCCGTCGCGAATCATACGCTGCATGAGCAGCCCTGCCTCTTCACGCCGCAGATTCCGCGTGCGCACGTTGGCGAAGCAGCGGCCCGGCCGCAGCAGTGCTTCGTCGATGTCCTTCACGTTGGCCAGATTCGTGGTGAAGATGATCTTACGGCCTTGCGCGCGCACGACGCCGTCTGCGACCGCCAGGAAGCGATGCAGGTCGTGATTGCCGTTGCTGCGCGCGAGCAGCATGTGGTCAGCATCCTCGATGACGAACGCGTCGTTCGCGCCGGTGACGAACTCGACGAAGATCTCGTCGCTTTCGAGGACGCGCTTGTCCGCCGTGTACAGCACCTTGGCGCTGCTCGCCTTGCGCGCCGAGATCGCGCTCAGGATGGCGCGGACCAGCCGGGTCTTGCCCGTGCCGGGGCCGCCCTGGAGTACCAGCACCGTCTCGCTCGCATCCAGATAGCGGCTCACGAACGACGCAATCGGTTCGCCGAGCGACGGATACGCTTCGTCGTAGAGCCGATCGACCATCAGCTCGTCGAATGACGTGCTGTTGAGTCCGCGATAGCTGTCCGTGTAGTACCAGCCGATGGTGAAAGTCTGCTCGGCGGGATGGCGATCGCCGACGATGCGGAACAACTGCTCACGCACTTCCGTCAGCCGCTGCACGCTGTCGGTCCAGATGCCGAACTGGCACGAGCAGTAGCCTGCTTTGCGCCATCCGTCCGCCTCGATGAACACGCCCGGTCCGTCGAGCAGCAGCTCGCCCTCGGCGAGCCGCAGAGCGGTCAGGCCGGTTTGCGTCGCCAGGTCGTCGAAGATGACTTCCAGCTTGCGCCGCGCGGCGCAGCGGACGCGTCGAAAGATCGGATAGCGCGCCGCCGTGTTCTCGAGTGCGCGCATGGCGCGCATCTTGATCACGCTGCCCGCGAGATCGTAGACCTTGTGCTGAAACTGCAGGTCGACCGATGACGAAATGCCGTCGGCGACCGCTCGCTCAGGGTTCAGTTTGTGAATGCTCATACGTGTTTCATTCGCGATAGCGCGCAGCCCGCCGCCGCCAGAAACACCAAGCCCCTGGCAGGTTGACCCGGCCAAGGGCTTATTCGGAGCCGAAAGGCTACGCACCTGACTTGGGGAGCGAGCAAGCTCCGCAAGTCGTCCTGCGAAAGCTCACGCGTGGTTGTTGTTAGTGATGGCGTGCGTAGTTGTGGGCATTGTTCGATTCCTGTCCGGGGCGCGCATATTACTCAGGACTTACTGCGTGTCAAATGCCGATCGACCGCAAACGGCGAACCCGCAAGGATGCGTTCGGCGCGACGCAGCGGTTCGATGCTCGCTTGCGTCGAACCACCTGCCGCGAGCGACTGCCCGTACCAGTAGGCGGCCTCACCGGCCCAGCGGCTCGTCGCGTCGTGCTTCTTCCAGAACTCGTCAGCTCTGCGCGCATAGTCCCGCGCCTGGTCGAGTTCGCCTGCACGCAAGTACACCCTGACGAGGCCGACCCACAAATCAACACGATCCGGCGTCACAGTCGGAATCAATCGCGCGTGATCGCGCTCTGCCTGCTCCAATAGCTGGCGCGCACGCGCGGTGTCGCCGAGTTCGAGGTGGGCGATGCCAGCCATCCCTTGCGCCGACGCAACCCAGGCCGACGCCAATTTGGATTGCGCTCGCAGCGATGGGATCGATGTTTCCAGCGCTGCGACAGCGCGCTGATAATCACCGTTCAGCAACAGCAGCCAGCCCATCACGCTGCGCACTTGCTCCGGATAAGCGAACCGATCCTGCTGCAGATCGCGGCGCTCCAACGCTTCGAGCGACGACATCGCAACGTCAGTCTTGCCGCTCAGCCCGCGAGCCAGCGCCAGATTGAGCTGTCCCCAGCCGACGAAGATGTTGTCGGGTGGAAGTTCTTTCGTCATCGTCGCGAACTCGATCGCGGCCGCTTCGAACGCGCCAGTGTCGCGTGCCTGGAGCAGCGCCTGCATCACCTGTCGTTTGTTCGCGAGCAGGTTGTGACCCTGGATCCCGTTGGCCTGCAGGATGTCGACACTGCGACGCGACACCTCCAACGCCGATGCCGTTTCGCCGCGCCACAGCTGCGTCATGCCATAGTCACCCAGCTCGACCGCGTAGTCCTGCGAGTTGGCGCCGAACAGCTGGATGATCGACGCTTCGTTTGCCTTGAACTCAGCAGCGGCTTCGTCGAGTCGGTCGAGCGTGCGCAAGCATCGAGAGCGCAGGCCGCGAAACACCGCTGCGATCGGCTTCTGCGTGCTGCCGGGATGC
>DATJIP010000251.1:0-9538 GCA_035493235.1 Steroidobacteraceae bacterium | reverse complement strand
ACGCGCGTGTACCACTTCGCCTGCGTCAGCAGCGGTAGATACTCGCGCACATCGCTCCACGCATCGGGATTCTTGCCGTGCATCTGCGTCAGGATGCGCGCGTCTTCGAGATGTCCCACGCCCACGTTGTACGCGGCAAGCGTGAACCAGGTGCGATCGGGCTCCAGGATGCGTTTGGGAATCTGATTGCGCAGCCAGACGAAGTAGCGTGCGCCGCCGAAGATACTGCCGCGCGGATCGAGGCGATCCGCAACCTGTAGCGCTCGCGCCGTTTCTTCGGTGAGCATCATCAGCCCGCGCACGCCGGTATGCGACGTCGCGGTCGGATCCCACTGCGACTCCTGATAGCCGACCGCCGCCAGCAACCGCCAATCGACACCGACTTCCGAGGCGGCCTCGCGAAACCACTGGCGAAAGCGCGGCAGCCGCGTCTCGACGTGCTCGAGAAACACGCGCGACTGGATGTAGTCGAACCGATCGGTGTCGCCGTAGTACGTATCCAGAATCGCCGCGAGCCGGCCTTCCGCCTGCAACGACGAGTAGAACGCCGTGACGCGTTTCAGCAGGCTCGCGTCGCGCGTGTCGACGACCCACGCGAGCGACTTGCCCTGCGTGAGGTCGAACGCGATGCGAATCTCAGGATGAAAGGCGCGCCCGATTGCGAACTCGTTCGAATCCGCCACGGTGTAATCGAACTCGCGCCGCGACAGCCGGTACAGCAGCTCTTCCGTTTCCGCGAAGGGATTCTCGACCCAGGTCAGGTTCGGATTGAGCGCGCGCCACTGCTCCAGCGTCGCGGCGTGCGCGCTGCCGCCGACGACCTCGATGTGCCCCTCGTTCGCCTGCTTCAGGTTGCGCGGCCGCGTTTCGCCCTGGCGAAAGATCAGGTGCTCGCGCACCTGCTGGTACGGCGGGCCGAAGCTGGCGTTGTCCGGCAGGTGAATGCCGCGGGTCAGGCCGGCGGCAGCAATGTGCGCGCGATGCGACTCGAGCTCGCGCATCGCGTCCGCCACGTTCGGTACGGAATACACGAACAGGCGCACGCCGAGCTCGGCGGCGAAGCGGCTGGCAAGATCGAATTCCGGGCCCTGCGGGCCCGAGGCGCCCAGGTAATAAGCGCTCGGCAGGTTGCGTGTGACCACGCGCAGCTCGCCGGCACGCATGATCTGCTCCAGCACGGTCGGCGGCTGCGAGCACGTGCCGAGCAGGAGCGTGGCGATGATGGCCAGGGCGGCTTTCAAGGTGCTGTGCGTCGCCGGTTGATTACCGAAGCCGCAGAGTACCAGCCCCGGGTCCGTGGAACCCGTTCAGAGTCGGCTTCAACCCCGGCGCTGTTCGTGTAAAATCCCGCCCCCACCGCCGGAGAGGTACCGAAGCGGTCACAACGGCACCGATTCGAAATCGGTTGAGGGCATTACGTCCCTACGAGGGTTCGAATCCCTCCCTCTCCGCCACTTTCCCGACTTTTCTCCTGTCATCGAACCGATGACCCGGCGCCCGGTCCAACGCCTTTACACTGCCGGCCCAGCGCACCACACTGACCCTCGTGAAAATCCCCGCCGCACTGCTGCTCACCGTCGCCCTGACTTTTGGCGCTGCGTCACGTGGTGTCGCTGGGGACAATCCCGAGGACCTGCCGGACATCGGCAGCCCGGCGCAAGCGATGCTCAGCACGGAAGACGAGTACCAGATCGGCCGCATGATCGTGCGCGGCCTGCGCGACCAGGATCAGATCCTCGAAGATCCCGAAGTCTCCGAGTACATCCGCTCGCTCGGTACGCGCCTGTCGAGCCAGGCGAACGACGGCTCGCAGCGCTTCAACTTCTTTGTCGTCAAGGACAACACGATCAACGCCTTCGCGTTGCCCGGCGGCTTCATCGGCGTCAACAGCGGACTGCTGCTCGACACCAAGAACGAGAGCGAATTGGCGGGCGTAATCGCACACGAGGTCGCGCACGTTACACAGCGACACATTGCGCGCAGCATCGCGGAGCAGAGCAAGTCGAGCCTGGTGTCGACTGCGGCAATGCTCGCGGCAATTCTGATCGGTGTGGCCGGCGGCGGCGACGCGGCTATGGCGGGCGTGGCGGCGGCGCAAAGCCTCGCGATCCAGCAGCAGATCAGCTTCACCCGCGCCAACGAAACGGAAGCCGATCGCGTCGGCATCGGCATTCTCGCGCGCTCCGGCTTCGATCCGCAGGGCATGCCGGCGTTCTTCGAAACGATGAGCCGGCACGCGGGCAGCAGCGAGATCAACATTCCGGAGATGCTGCGCACTCACCCGGTCACCAGCACGCGTATCGCGGAAACCAAGGAACGCGCAGCACAGCTGAACGTGAAGCCCGAGCCCGAAAGCGTGAGCTATGCGATCACCCGCGAGCGTCTGCGAGTGCTGGCAACGCCTGCGGGCGAAGATGCGCGCGAGTACTACGCGGCGATCGTCGGCAACGAACCCGACGCGACGCCCGCTGAGGTCTACGGGAAGGCACTGGCGATGATGATCTCAGGCCAGGCTGCGAAGGCGGTTCCGGTGTTCCAGCGGCTGCGCGATGCGGATCCGACTGTCGTGCAATATCACACCGCACTTGGGCAGGCACAGTTGCTCGCGGGCAAGGGCGATGCCTCACTCAATACACTGCAGCGTGCGCGCGAACTGTTCCCACGCAATATTTCCGTGACCGTGCGCTATGCGCAGGCGCTGATGCAGCTGGGCGATTCGAAGAAGGCGCACGAGATTCTGCTCGACCTGTTCAACGTGGTGCCGCCGACGCCCGAGCAGGCGAAGCTGACGGCGCAGGCAGCGAATGCCGCCGGCGACGTCGCCGACTCGTACTACTACATGTCGGAATACCACCTGATGAGCGGCGACCTGCCGCTCGCCATCAACCAGCTGCAGCTCGCGCTGGCCGTGCCGAAGATCACGGAAGTGCAGCGCGCGCGCTTCGAGGCCCGCCTCGAAGAAGTGCAGCAAGCAATGCCCAAACGCATGCGCCGGCAGATGGAGCAGGACGGCGGTAATCGTCGCCGTGCAAGTTGATACAATCGCCGCCGTGGCTTGATCCGCCGCACCCTTCTCACAGTTTGGCCTTCGGAGACTCTCGACGCATGCTCAGTCCACTGCGCGCCGCCGCTGCGATATTGATTGCGATGCTCGCCGCCGGTTGCACGACCGCGCCTGGCCGCACGCAGCCAGACGATCGCTGGGAAGGGTTCAACCGCGGCGTCTACAAGTTCAACGACACCGTCGACCGCGCGGCGCTCAAGCCCGTCGCCAAGGGTTACCGCAAGATCACGCCGCACTTCCTGCGCGTCGGCATCGGCAATTTCCTCGGCAACCTCGAGTACCCGGCGACGGTCGTCAATCAGTTCCTGCAGGGCAAGCCCAAGATGGGGTTGCGCGACACCGGTCGCTTCCTGCTCAACAGCACGCTCGGAATCGCCGGCTTGTTCGACGTGGCGACCGCGGTCGGCCTGGAAGCCAACGACGAGGATCTCGGTCAGACGCTCGCCGTCTGGGGGGTCGGCTCGGGTCCGTTCGTGAACCTGCCGTTGTTCGGTCCGTCGACGTTGCGCGATGCGCCGACGCGAATCGTCGACTTCTTCTTCGACCCGATCACGTACATCGATCCGCCGTGGGAAGCAGTGTGGGGCGAGCGCGTGCTGGACGTCGTGCATTCGCGTGCCGAGCTGCTACCGCTCGACGGAACATTACAGCGGACCTACGACCCGTACGCGTTCATTCGCGATTCGTGGGTCCAGCAGCGCGAGTTCGCAATCTTCGACGGCAACCCGCCGCCCGAGCAGCTCGAAAATTTCGACGACAGCGACACGCCGGCCGAAGATGCGGCGCCGAAGGATGACGCTGCGACGGACGAAGCCCCCGAAGAGCCCAAGCCGCAGCAGTAGCGGGCTGTAGGTCGGCCGCTCCAGCGCATCCTGCGCCCGCGGCATTCGCGCATCCCTGCGCAGCAGGCTTCAGCCCGACTTCTTCTCTTCCTGACCTTTCTCTTTCTTCTCCGCGCCGCCGATCAGATCTTCCACTTCGCTGATCCGTGCCAGCGCCTCGATCTGCGCCGGCACGTTCGCAAAGTGGATCGCCTTCTGCGACTGACGCGCCAGCCGCAGCCATTCGATCAACAGCGCCAGCCCGGCGCTGTCGCTCTCGCCGACTCCGCCGAGATCGACGTCGAGATCCTTGAACTGCTCGAAGCGCGCCTCGCTCTGCTCCAGCACTTCGCGCGCAGTGCTCGCGTTCAGCACGCCGCTGATGCGAAAGCGCCCGGCACCGAGCGACTCGAACTTGGCGCGGCTGGTGCCGTTGTCTCTCACGTCTTCTTCTCGGCTCCGGCCGTCGCCGTCGGCTTCTGCACCGTACCGCTCGCGACCTGGTCCTCCAGGCGCTTGATCACCGGCTCCAATCCCTTCTGCTGGATCTCCGAGCCGAAGTCGGTGCGGAACGATTTGACATACGACACGCCCTCGATCTGCACGTCGTAGGCCTTCCAGCCCGCATCCGTCTTGCGCAGCGAGTAGTTGACCGGCACACGCTGACCGTTGTCGCGACGAACTTCGCTGCGCACGGTTGCGACGGTGTCGTCGGCCTTGCCCTGGAACGGCAGGATCTTCAGCCGGTCCGGCGTGAACTCGAGCAGCGCGTCGCCGTAATTCTGCAGCAGCGACTGATAGAACGCCTCGACGAAGCGCTTACGCTGCTCGGGCGTCGCGGTGCGCCAGTTCTTGGCGAGCACGAGCTGCGCCGCGTACGCAGTATCGAAGTGCGGCAGCATGTTCTTGTCGACCAGCTCGCGCACCCGCTTCGGGTTCTGCTTGTACTCGGAACGATGGGCGTCGAGGTCGCGCAGCGTGTCCTGCGCCACTTTCGTCACCAGCTCCTGCGGACCGAGCTGCCCGGCATCGTCGGCGGCACGCGCCGTAAGTGCCAGCAGCGGCAACGCGGCCGCGAAGATCAACGCAGACAGTTTCACTAGATGCTTCATTTCTTCGGCTCCTGTGCCGGCGCCTTCTCCTGGTTGCCGCCCTGGTTGCCGCTGTCGGCGGATCCCTGGTCGCGGCGCAGGAAAGTGGACGCCAGCTGATTGATCAGATTCTCCAGCACGAACGCATCCTGTACGAACTCGATGCGGTCGCCCTGCTTCAGATATTGCTCGTCGCCCCCCGGCGTGATTCCGATGTACTGACCGCCGAGCAGGCCGGACGTCATGATGCTTGCATCGCTGTCCTTCGGGATCTTGTCGAACTGCGAGTTGATGCGCATGTGCACGACGGCTTTGTACTGCTGCTGGTCGTAGCTGATGGTCTCGACGCGGCCGACCGTGACGCCCGCCATCGAAACGGCGGCGCCGGGCTTCAGGCTGCCGATATTCTCGAACAGAGCCACGACTCCATAACTCTTGCCGTTGGTGGCAAGTTCGCGGTTGGTGATCTGCGTCACCAGGAAAAACAGCGCCGCGAAGCCGAGCAGCACGAACAGGCCGGTGGAAAATTCTACGGTGCGGGTCGGTCTCATAGGCGGGCCTCAGAGCATGATCGCGGTCAGAATGTAGTCCAGAATCAGCGTCAGCACCGCAGAGATGACCACAGTGCGTGTCGTCGCGCGCCCGACACCTTCGGCAGTGGGCGTGGCGTTGTAACCCTCGTACACGGCGATCAGGCTGCAGGCGACGCCGAACACGCAGCCCTTGATGACGCCTTCCATGATGTCGTCCAGTCCGACGCTAGAGCGCATCTGCGACCAGAACGACGCGGCGTCGACTTTGAACTGCTGCACGCCGACGAGCTGCACGCCGAAGATGCCGATCGCGATGAAGATCACCGTCAGCAGCGGCATCGCGATAATCCCGCCGGCAAAGCGCGGCGCAATCACGCGACGCATCGGGTCCACGGCCATCATTTCCATGGCGGTCAACTGATCGGTCGCGCGCATCAAGCCGATTTCCGAAGCGAGCGCCGTGCCGGCGCGTCCTGCGAACAGCAGCGCGGTCACGACCGGGCCCAACTCCTTCACCACGGCGAGCGCGCCCGCAGTGCCCAGCGCTTCTTCAGAGCCGAACCGTTGCAGCAGGTCGTAGCCGGTCAGGCCGAGCACCATCCCGACGAACAGTCCGCACGTCATGATGATGACCAGCGACAACGCGCCGGTGTTGTGCACTTGTTCGACGACCAGGCTCGGGCGCAGGAACGCGCGCGGCAGCTGTGCCAGGACGCGACCGAAGAACAGCGCGACGGAGCCGACGGTCGTGACGAACTCCCGCACGTTGTCCCACAGCTCTCGGAGGAAATGCATGCTTGCCCTCAACCCGCGAGCAGGTCTTCGTAGTAGTCGGGAGCGGGATAGTGAAAGGCCACCGGTCCATCGGCGAGCCCGTTGATGAACTGGTGCACGATCTCCGAATCGTGATCCTTCAGCTCGACGAAGCTGCCGGACGCGGCCACCTTGCCGCCGGCGATGATGTAGCTCGAATCGGCAAGGATCGACAGCTCTTCGACGTCGTGCGAGACCACGATGCTGGTGATGCCGAGCGCGTAGTTCATCTGGCGCACCAGCCGCACGATCATGCCCATCGAGATCGGATCGAGACCGGTGAACGGCTCGTCGTAGATCAGCACTTCGGGATCGGTCGCCATCGCGCGCGCTAACGCGACTCGCCGCGCCATACCGCCTGACAGCTCCGCCGGCATCAATCGGGCGGCGCCGCGCAGTCCCACGGACTGCAGCTTGGTCAGCACGATGTTGCGAATCAGCGCTTCAGGCAGGTCGGTGTGCTCGCGCAACGGGAACGCGACGTTCTCGAAGACATCCTCGTCAGTGAGCAACGCGCCGTTCTGGAACAGCATGCCCATGCGCCGGCGCAGCGCGTACAGGTCGCGCGTGCTGAGATTGCTCACGTCGATGCCGTCGAACAGCACCTGGCCGCTGTCCGGCCTGATCTGTCCCGTCATGAGCCGCAGCAGCGTCGTCTTGCCGGTGCCGCTCGGCCCCATGATCGCGGTGATGCGACCGCGCTGGATCTGCAGATTCAGGCCCGAAAAGATCGGGCGACCGCCGATCGAATAGTGAACGTCGCGAACTTCGACGATCGAATCCTGCGCGGTTTGCGGCTCAGGTTTTCTGCTCGTTGCATTCGACGACATTCAGTATCCGATCGCCCTGCGAGAGCGTCAGGCCGCTTCCTGTTCCAGCTTCGAACTGTAGCTGCCGGTGCGCGCCAGTCCGTTGAACTTCGCACGGCGCACGAAAGCCTTCTGGCCCGCGGCGAACGTCTCCGGCTTGCCGGCCCACGCCTTCAGCGCTTCGTCCTGCAACGCACGGCCGTACGAGAAGCTCAGCTCCCACGGCAGCGAGCCGAGCTTGTTCATCAAGCTCAGGTGCTCGGTGGCTTCTGCGGAGCTCTGGCCGCCCGAAAGGAACGCGATCCCGGGCACCGCCGACGGCACATAGCGCTTGAGCGTACGCACAGTCGCCTCTGCTACCTGCTGCGGATTGGCGCGCGAGGCAGCCTTCTTGCCGGAGATGACCATATTCGGCTTGAGGATCATGCCTTCCAGATGAATGCGGTGTGAATGCAACTGCTGGAAGACGCTGGAGAGCGTATTGCTCGTCACTTCCTCACAGCGCTCGATGCTGTGATCGCCGTCCATCAGCACTTCGGGCTCGACGATCGGGACGATGTTCGCTTCCTGGCAGAGCGCCGCATAACGTGCGAGCGCATGAGCGTTGGAGTCGATCGCAAACTGCGTCGGGAAGCCGGCGCCGATGTCGATAACAGCGCGCCACTTCGCGAAGCGTGCGCCGAGCTTGTAGTAGTCGGCGAGACGCTCGCGCAGACCGTCGAGACCTTCGGTGATCGTCTCGCTCGGGAAGCCGGCCAGCGGCTTCGCGCCGGTGTCGACCTTGATGCCCGGAACGATGCCGAGCTTCTGCAAATACTGCGGGAACGGCGTGCCGTCCTTGGTCTTCTGGCGGATGGTTTCGTCGTACAGGATCACGCCGCTGATGTACTGAGGCGCGTTCGGCGCCGTGAACAGCATCTCGCGGTACGTGCGGCGCGCCTCTTCGGTCGACTCCAGCTTGATGGAGTCGAAGCGCTTCTTGATCGTGCCACCGGATTCGTCCGCCGCGAGGATGCCCTTGCCCTTTGCAACCATTGCCCGTGCGATCGATTCCAGGTCACTGCGATTCATAAGCTACTGCCTCCGGGTCATTGGGAATGGGCTCACCGCGTGCGCTTGAGCGCACGAGCACTAGCGAGCCTCACGATTGGGGGCGCGTAGGATAACAAAATCACCTCTCGACCGGTCCTCATTGTTGTTACCGAACGACAGATAGCCGGAAACGAACGACCGGCATAAGACCCTCCGAGCGGGAATTTTGTTCGATCGACCGGTGCGGATTCGCTTGTATTGGGACTAAAATGGTCCCATATGAGGAAGCACCTATGCTCCGCATCAGCAAGCTGACCGATTACGGCACCGTGATCCTGGCCTGCCTCGCGTCGCAGGCAGACCGGCTGTGGACCGCCGCCGAGGTGGCCGAGCGCACGCGCGTCGGCCTGCCGACCGTGAGCAAGTTGCTGAAGAAACTTCAGCGCAGCGGCCTGGTGATCTCCACCCGCGGCAGTCACGGCGGCTATCAGCTCGCGTGCCCGCCGAACGAGATCAGCGCCGCGCGCATTCTCGACGCCCTCGAAGGGCCGTTCGCGATCACCGAGTGCAGCGGTCAGCACAGCAACTGCGGGATCGAATCGAACTGCCGCGTCGGACACGTCTGGCAGCGCGTGAACGGCGCGATCCGGCGCGCGCTCACCGACATCACGCTCGCGCAGCTCGCGGGGTTGGAGCGCGGCACCACCAGCGTGCCGCTCACTCGCCTCGTGCGCGCGTCGCACGAGTAGAGAACTTTGCGTGCAGCGCATGAGTAGTCACCGTCATGTCCAGTAATCCGCGCGACGAATCGCTCGAAGCATTGGTCGGTCAGAAGTATCGGCATGGCTTCGTCACGGATATCGAAGCCGATACCGTGCCGCCGGGCTTGAACGAAGACGTCATCCGCCTGATCTCCAGCAAGAAGGGCGAGCCGCAGTTCATGCTCGACTGGCGCCTCAAGTCGTATCGTCACTGGCTGACGATGCGCGAGCCGCACTGGGCGCACCTGCGCATCTCGCCGATCGACTACCAGGCGATCTCTTATTACTCCGCGCCGAAGGCGCCGGAGAATGCGCCCAAGAGCTTGGACGAAGTCGATCCGAAGCTGCTCGAAACCTACGACAAGCTCGGCATCCCGCTGCACGAGCGCGCGAAGCTGGCCGGTGTCGCGGTCGACGCGGTGTTCGACAGCGTCTCGGTAGCCACGACTTTCAAGGAACGGCTCGCGAAGGCTGGCGTGATCTTCTGCTCGTTCTCGGAAGCCGTGCAAAAGCATCCGGCGCTCGTCGAGAAGTACCTCGGCACGGTCGTGCCCTACACCGACAACTACTTCGCGACACTCAACTCCGCCGTGTTCACGGACGGCTCGTTCGTG
>DATJIP010000250.1:0-54444 GCA_035493235.1 Steroidobacteraceae bacterium | reverse complement strand
TGCTTTGGAGGCGCCATTCGCTAACAGATACTCACCGGTGCGTTCGCAAGACACTTCAGAACCGCACACGGAGCAAGCCCCGTCCTCTGCCACGTCCACACTTTGGAGCGAACTGACTTCTCGCCCTGGGCATCCTGCCACGGCAAGAGCCGCAAGCATGGCGAATGTGAAGCGACTCGCGATGGACATGTGAAACCTAACTTGTTTCGCTAACGCGCCGCTGACGGATAACATCCCCGTTGCTATAACATCGGCGTCGACGCAACTGCAACTTCCTCTTGGCCAACAGAATATCGACGTAGCGCTGTACATGTATTGAGGTATGACACCGGCGTACATGCACTGGGCTCTCTACCGGCATGAGAAGCGACGCGCCTCGACGATCGAGCACGAGGGCGAGGCCCAAGCCGACGCTATCGTTCTAACGCGCGAGCTCTAACTCGGCGAGGACTCACGCGAACAGAACCACGCCAGCCATCATCAGTACGAACGCCAGTACCACGACCAGAACTCCAAGAATCCCGCGCTGCCAACCAGCCAACGCATCCCAGGAAGACGAGACCTCTGATATCGGCGTGCCAACGGTCATCTCGACCAGGCCGACGAGCGCGAATGCACCTGGGATGGCAGGCCCGATGATCTTGAATGGGCTGCCGGTCGGGAGCCCATGACCCATGAAGTAGTTCACGATCGCGGCAAAGACCAGCGAGCCGGCGAGGAACTTCAGGAGTCCCATCAAGCGGATGTTCTGAGTCACTGCGTGTCCCCAGTGATGTCCCTGCGCAGGATCTTATCGAGGGATCGCGCGGCAGAACCGCGATGAAGTCCACGCTCTGCGGCTTTTTCCGGTGTTAACCTGCGCACCGCATGTATCAGAGCCACCTGGCAAAAATCCTGATTTGGGCGTGCGCCCTGCTCGCGCCCCTACCGGGCGCCTGGGCCGACGCGCCGCTGCATTTCATCGACGGCCAGGTCGCGGCACATCCCGGTCAGAGCGGCAGCTACGTGCTCGACACCGGCGACGAAGCGCTCATCGCCCGCGCGTGGCTGACGGATCACGCCGGGCGCACGCTCGAAGTGCAGTACTTCATCTGGAGCAGCGACAACGTCGGCATCCTCGCCGCTGAAGCGTTGCTGCGCGCCGCCGATCGCGGCGTGAAAGTTCGCGTGATCGTCGATGACTTGCTCATGGACGCGCCGGACGAGTCCTTGCTCGCACTGGCGCACCATCCGAACATCGACATCCGCATCTACAACCCGAAGTCGTCGGTCGGCACGCCGGTGCAGAAGAAGGCGGTGAACGTCGCAACCGACTTTCGCGGCGTCAACCAGCGCATGCACAACAAGGTGCTGGTCATCGACGGCAAAGTCGCGATCACCGGCGGCCGCAACATGGCCGACGAATATTTCGACTACGACCACGAGTACAACTTCCGCGACCGCGACGTGCTGCTGGTCGGCCCCGTGGTGAACACCATGAGTGCGAGCTTCGAGCAGTTCTGGGCCAGCCCGCTCAGCGTGCCGGTCGAGCAGCGCTTCGACGGCGTCGGCTTGATGAAGAAGCACGTCGCAGTCGGCGACGCCGAAGTGCAGGAGGTCTACCGGAATCTGCACGCCTACGCCGCGGCTCCGGAAAACTTCGCGCCGCAAGTCCGCGCAGCCATCGAGGCCACGCCGCAAACTTTCCCGCGGCTCAGCGCGCAAGCCGTGTGGGGCAAGGTCGAGTTCGTCAGCGACGCGCCCGGCAAGAACGACAACAAGTTCAGCCTGGGCGGCGGCGGACTCACGACCGCAGCACTCGCGCGCCTCGTCGAGACAGCGAAGGAGACGATCACGATCCAGTCGCCTTATCTGGTCGCATCCGACGCGGCGATCGAGCTGTTCCACCGCGCCCTGGAGCGTGGCGTGAAGGTGCGCATCAACACCAACTCGCTCGCTTCCACCGATAATTTGATGGCGTTCTCCGGCTATCGCAGCCAACGCAAGCGGCTGCTGCAACTCGGCTTCGAGATCACGGAATTCCAGCCGGAGCCGGCCGCGCGGCAAGCGCAGCTCGCGAGCCTGGGCGCCGCGCACAAGACCAAGCCGGTCGCCGCGCTGCACGCCAAGACCATGGTCATCGACCATCGGGTCGCGTACATCGGCACGTTCAACTTCGATCCGCGGTCCGAGAACCTCAACACCGAGGCCGGCGCTATCATCCACGACGCGACGCTGGCGCAGTCGGTGGAGCGGGCCATCGCGCTCGACATGCAGCCCGGCAACAGTTGGGACGCGGCCAAAGACGATCCGGATTCGCACGCCTCGTTCGGCAAGCGCAGCAAGGTGCGGCTGTGGCAGATACTGCCGATCAAGCCTCTACTCTGAGCAGGAGCAGCATCCATGCTCGAACAGAAGATCAACGAATTCTTCGGTGACGACGAGCCCGGCGGCTTCGGCACCGGCTGGTGGAGCGGCGTACTTTCGGCCTTCTTCGGTGCGCTCGCATTCGGCGGCGTGATAGTGCTGCATTTCCCGCAGCTACTGTCCTCGCCCGAGCTGCGGCCGCACTACACCCTGCAGGCCATCCGGATCCTGCTCCAGTGCGTCATCGCGGGAGCGCTCGTCTTCGGCGTCGTGTCCGCGATGCTGCGCCGGAAGAAAGTCCTGGCATTCACCGGAATGCTGCTCGCGCTCGGCGCGACGTTACTGGGCGGTGCGAGTGTCGAGATCAACGAGCCGCTGCACGACGGCATGGCCATCGGCCTCGATTGGTTCCTGCTCGACCTGCTGCTGATGACGCTGATCTTCTCGCCGATCGAAGTGCTGTGGCCGGCGTATCCGAAGCAGAGCGTGTTCCGATCCGAGTGGCTGCTGGACATCGGCTACTTCCTCTCGACGCATCTGCCCATTCGCA
The DNA here is from genome assembly GCA_035493235.1 of Steroidobacteraceae bacterium. GTDB lineage: Bacteria > Pseudomonadota > Gammaproteobacteria > Steroidobacterales > Steroidobacteraceae > Steroidobacter. The sequence goes on along the minus strand of DATJIP010000250.1, from coordinate 51,548 downwards.
TCACGACGTTCCTGATCCTGCTGCCCGCCACTCAGCTCGTGCACGTGCTCGGCAACGAAGGCATGCAGCAAGCGATGAGCAACCTGCCGTGGATCGTGCAGTTCCTGCTCGCGGTGCTGGTGGCGGATGTCGCCGAGTACTGGATCCATCGCGCGCTGCATGAAATCCCCTGGTTGTGGCGCTTCCATGCGATTCATCATTCGTCCAAGGCGCTCGACTGGATCGCCGGCTCGCGCGCTCATCTGGTCGACGACCTGCTGATCCGCGGCTTGATGCTCATCCCGATGATGTTCGTGTTCTCTCAGAGCATCATCACGGCGTATCTGTTGTTCGTCACGATCCATGCGACCTGGGCGCACACGAATTTCGGTCCGACGGTGAAGTGGCTCGAGCCGTACCTGATCCAGCCGCGCTTCCACCACTGGCATCACACGTCGCAGAAGGAAGCGATCGACAAGAACTACGCGATTCACTTTCCGTGGGTCGACAAGGTGTTCGGGACTTACTACTTGCCGAAAGAGGGCTGGCCGACGACTTACGGCCTGGCCAACCAGCCGATCCCGGCCGGCTTCTGGGGCCAGTTCTTCTATCCGTTCACGCGCAGGAAGAAGAAAACTACAAGCCCGGCGTAGTCAGCGGTATGTCTCTCGGCAGCGTTGCGCCCTTGCTCGTCGCAGTCACGAGCCCGAGCGACTTCATCCACTTCACGGCGATGAACCCGAGGTCGTACTCCGAGTTCTCGTGACTCAGGCGCAGAAAGCCCGGCGAATGATGGTGATTGTTCTGCAGGCAGGCGCTGAAAGTCGCAGTCACCGGTAGCCAGTCGCCGATGTTCATCGCGTTGTCGTGCTCGTCGTGATAACGCCGGTAGCCCCAGCGACGATCGTGAGTCCAGTAGTTCTGGACCATGTTGATCCACAGCGCCCAGACCCGGAACCCGACCCAGATCGCCGCCGCGAACGGCAGATCGCCCACCAGCAGCCACAGCAAGCAGAAGTTGAACACCTGCGCGGCCACGCAGAACACCGGATGCGAGACGAGACGGAACTGCCAGGTCTTGAAGATCGCATCGCTGGCCATGTCCTCCGTGGCTTTGTAAGGCGCCAGGCAGAGGTACAGCGTCCGCCAGAAACCATCGGCCGCGAGCTTGTTGGGATCGCCGGCATGATCGGAATACTTGTGGTGCAGCCGGTGGCGGTTCACCCAACTGACCGGGTTCACGTACACGCCGAACGTGTTGTTCACGAGCGTGATGCCTTTGACGAACCAATCCTTGTAGTCGAGCGCGCGATGCGCGATGCCCATGTGAATCACGCAGGACAAGTACACGCCGCCGACGAACCAGCAGACGACGAAGTACGCCGCGCCGATCGCCAGTCCGTTCCAGGGTCCGATGTTGCCCGGCGCGAAATACATGCAGCCCAGCGCGTAGGCGAGCACCAGCAACCAGCCGGAGATGTTGTAGATCCTCATCGAGTCCCCTTTTCTTGTTCTTCAATTGATCTGGCGCTGTCGTCCCTGCCAATACGGTCCCCGCAGCTCGCGACGCAGGATCTTGCCCGAGGGATTTCGCGGCAGGATCGCGATGAAGTCGACGCTCTTCGGCACCTTGTACGCAGCGATGCGCTCGCGCGCCCAGGCGATGATCGAATCCGGGTTCGGCGACGCGCCGGGCTTGAGCGCGACGATCGCTTTCACTTCCTCGCCCCAGCGCTCGCTCGGGATGCCGATCACCGCGACCTCCGACACGTCGGGGTGACCGTAGATCGCGTTCTCCACTTCCGCCGGGTAGATGTTCTCGCCGCCGGAAATGATCATGTCCTTCACGCGATCGTGGATGAACAAGTAGCCGTCCGCGTCCATGTAGCCCGCGTCGCCGGTGCGCAGCCAGCCGTCGGCGCCGATCGTGCGCGCAGTTTCCTGCGGCAATTTCCAGTAGCCCTGCATGTTCGTCAGCGAGCGCACGGCGACTTCACCGACCGAGCCGACCGGCAGCGCCTCGCCAGCCGCGTTGAGAATGGCGAGCTCGACGTTCGGCAGCGCCTTGCCGGCGGAAATCATGCGCGGATTGCCTGCGAGATCGTGATCCTCGGGACCGAGCGCCGTGACCGAGCCCGTCGTCTCCGTCATGCCGTAGAGCTGCACGAAGCCGCAGCCAAACACCTCCATGCATTCGCGCAGGAGCGCGAGCGGCATCGGCGATGCGCCGTACAGGATGTACTTCAGTTGCGAGTAATCGACTGCACGCGCCTTCGGATTGCGCACGACCACCTGCAGCGCCGCGGGCACCATGAACAGCTTGGTGATCCGCCAGTTCTCGATGAAGTCGAGCACCTTGCTCGGATCGAACTCGCGCGCGACGACGTTCAGCGCGCCGTGCATCATGCCGAGGATGGACCAACCGGTGCCGCCGATGTGAAAGCACGGCATCGCGCACAGACTGACGTCGTCGGCGCTCCACTTGCTCCACGTATACGTCCGCGACGACTGCGGCATGCCGACGAGATTGCGATGCGTGAGGACTGCGCCCTTCGGATTGCCGGTGGTGCCGGACGTGTAGAGCTGCACGGCGGCGCTGTCGCGCTTGATCAGCGTCTGCGGATCGCGCGTCGGCTGCGCATCGCGCCACTCCGTATAACTGCGACCTTTGAACGGCGCTTCGACACCGATGATCTCCCCGACGCGCAGCGGCTCCGCGAGCCCTTCGACGGCGGCGATGAACTCGGGACCGACGAACAGCACCTTCGCTTCGCAATCGTTGATGATGTACGCGAACTCGCGCGGCGCGAGCCGCCAATTGACGGGCGTCATCACCCCGCCCGCCTTCGCAGCGCCGAGCAGCAGTTCCAGATAGAAGTCGGTGTTCTTGCCGAGATACGCGACTCGATCGCCCGGCTTCACGCCGCTCGCGATCAAAGCGTGCGCAACCTGGCTGGCGCGCGTGTCGAGCTGCTCGTAAGTGGTCGTGCGTCCTTCGAACGCAATCGCTGGCCGCTGCGGCGTGAGACGCGCATGCACGCGCGAGATGTCGGCCAGCGAATGAATGCCCTCGGGCGGTCCTTCCGCCGGAGCGCTTGCTTGCAGCGCCATCGCGATCTCCCCAGTGTGGGTCAGGCTTCAGCCTGACTCCTTTCATCTACATCGATTGTCGCAACTTCGGGCTCGTGACCGCCAGATCCCGCTCGAGCCGGATCGCATCTTCGACGCCGCTGTAATACCCCGCGGTACGGCTGGTCTCACGATAGCCGAGCCGCGCATAGAAGCGACGCGCCGGCTGATTGCTGGCGCGCACTTCGAGTTGCATCAGGAACAGCCCCGCGACCGACGCGCTCTCCTCCACCCAGCTGACCAGCTGCTTGCCGAGGCCGGAACGCTGATAGGCAGGAGCGACTCCGAGCAGGGCCACGTGCACGGCGCGGCTGCCGAATTGCGCCAGCACGAAGCCGGCCAGCTCGCCGCCATTTGCGGCGATTACGGTGAGATGTTCGCGCGAGCGCATGTGCGTCGCGACGCGCCGTGGGGTCCAGCTCCAGGGCAGGCCGGCCTCGATCAACGTGCGCGAAGCATTGGCGATGCGCGGGGCATCGCCCAGGCGGGCCAGGCGTAGAGCGATCTCAGACATGTCGGCTCCGGAGAGGACCTGGATTCTAGCGCGTGCGGGTGCGAATTCAGTACCCTGACGGCCCGTGAGACCATCCCCGCATCCACTGCGCAATGTATTCATGCTGGCCGCCGCCCAGATGCTGGGCTCGTCCGGCCTGACCGTGGTCGTGATTCTCGGCGGCATAGTTGCTGCACAGATGGCGCCGCGCCCGTCGCTGGCAACCGTGCCGATTTCGATGGCGATCGTCGCGACGGCGCTGACTACGATTCCAGCGTCCCTCCTCATGCGTCGCATCGGCCGGCGCGCAGGGTTCATCCTGGGCGCGTCCATCGGCTTGGTCGGCGGCCTGGTCGCGGCCGAAGCGGTGATCCTCAGCAACTTCCTGCTGTTCTGTGTCGCCACGCTGCTCATGGGTAGCAGCATGGCCTTCACGCAGCAGTATCGATTCGCCGCGGCAGAGAGCGCACCACCTGAACGCCTGAGCCAGGCCGTCTCATATGTATTGGTGGGCAGCCTGGGTGCCGCGATCGTGAATCCTCAGCTCGCGCTGGCAGCACGCGGGTTGGTGCCGGGAACGCTCTACGCGGGATCGTTCGTCGCGGTCGCCCTGCTCTATGCGGCGACCATCGCCGTGCTGTCTCGACTGCACGTGCCTCCTCCGTCGGTGCCACGTCCAAGGGTCGCAGGCGACGAAAAGCACACGCCGTTCGCGACACCGCAGTTCAAGATGGCCGTATTCGCGGGTGCGTGCGCGTATGCGGTGATGAGCTTCGTCATGACCGCTGCGCCGATCAGCATGCACAACCTCGATCACCACGGCCTCGAAGCGACGACGTGGGTCGTGCAGAGTCACGTGCTCTCGATGTATCTGCCGTCGCTGTTCACGGGGCATCTCATCGCGCGGTTCGGTGAGCGCACGGTGATGATGTGGGGCGGCGCGCTGCTTGCGTGTTGTGCAGGCGTCAGTCTGTTCGGCCACCACCTCATGCATTACTGGCTGGGGCTGGTCGCGCTCGGTCTCGGCTGGAATCTGCTGTTCGTCGCCGGCACGACGTTGCTCGCGCGCAGTGTCGATCCGGCGCACCGTCATCGCGCGCAGGCGCTCAATGATTTCACGGTCTTCGGCTCGCAAGCGTGCGCGTCACTGCTGGCAGGGCTTGGCGTGCAGCTACTCGGCTGGCAGGCATTGAACCTGGTCACGTTGCCGTTGCTTGCGGTGATGATCTTCACCGCCAGCCGATTGCGTCCGCCGGCGCCGATCGTCGCACCCGTCTCCACTGTACCTTCAGAGTCGCGCTCGTGAGCGACGCGTGGTCGCAGCAGATCCGCTCGCACCTCGAGCGGCACCTCGGCCGCATCGACCGTGTCTTCGCTGGCGATCCGAGCCAGGGAACCGCGGACGTGCTGCACGTACGGCCGGTCAATTCGCGTCCGTACCACACACTCGTGACGGCGGGCATGAGCAGGACCGAGATGCAGGTACCGCCTGACGCGAACGCGCCGCATCGACTCGAGTTGATGATGACGCTGCCGGAAGGCTGGAACCCGAGCGACGAGCAATCGCAGTGGCCGATACGCTTGCTGCAATCACTGAGCAAGCTGCCGCGTGAGCGCAAAGGTTGGCTCGGATGGGGTCACACCGTTCCTAACGGCGATCCGCCGCAACCGCTGGCTCCGCAGACTGAGCTGTGCGGCGTGATCATCGCGCCCTCGCTGCTCGTGCCCGTCGCGTTCTACGAGCTCAGCATCGACGGCGAGCGCGTCGCGTTCTACGCCGCCATTCCGTTGTATCGGGAAGAACTGGAACTGCACGCACGCGAAGGCATGGCACAGCTGCTCGAACGGCTGCTGCACAAGGACATCAACGACGTCGTTTATCTCAAACGCAAGAACGTGGCAAAGAAGAAGCGCTTCGGCCTCTTCTAGTGAGTCGTCGCCGGCTCCTCGCGACTCGGCGGACCCTGCGGCGCCACGACTGCATCCGGGTTGAGAGTCCCCTTCGCGAGTTCGCTCAACTCGCCGTCGACTGTCTTGTCGCGCTCCGCGAGCTGTGCGAAATGCGCCGCTTCCGACGAGCGCTCGAGCGCTTTCGCATACGAAGCGATCGCGCCATAGCCAGCGATCTTGTAATGCATGATGCGCTGGACTGAAGCGGTGACCGCGGCATCGCGCACGTTGGCAGCGGAGACGCGCCACATCTTCTCTGTCTCCGCGATCAATGCGTGCATGGCGTCGTCCATTTCGCCGCGCGCCTCGGCGCCGATGCGCGCCAGGAAATTTTCCAGATCGCGACGACGCGCCTGCAATTCCGACGCGTATTCCTGCAGCCGGAAAGCGAGCTCCGGATGCGCCATCGTGCGCGCCAGATCGTTTGCGAGCTGACCGAGCTGTCCTTCCGCGCTGTGCAACTCCTGCAGCTCCGCCTCGTACATCCCTTCGAGGCTGTCGAGGCGTTTACTGCTGGTGAGATCGACGAGCGCATCGTCCGCGCGATTCGTCAGCGCGGCCTTGACATGGCAGTAGCCTGTCGCACCGCGCGTCAGCATCGAGACTGCCAACGCACCGCGGGCTACGCGACCCCATCGGCCGCCGCGGGCGGTCGTCAGCAGCATTCCGACTCCACCGAGCAGCGACAGCCACCGCTCGGCCGTTCCGAGGTTGGGTTGGTGCGTCATGGGTTCATAACCCTCGGTGACGCGGGAGGTTCCGCTTATTTTCTGGTCGAAAGCGGCCAAGGCCCTTTCGACAACGCCCATCAAAAGGCGCGACTTTTGCCGGGCTATTCGAACCAGACCGCCTCGACGTTGTTGCCGTCCGGATCGAGGAGGAACGCCGCGTAGTAGTTCGGGCTGTAGTCGGTGCGCAGGCCGGGCCGGCCGTTGTCGCGTCCGCCGGCTTTCAGCCCTTCGGCATGAAATCGATCGACCTGCGCACGACTCGCCGCCCGCAATGCGACATGCGTGCCGGCCGTCTGCTTGCCCGGCGTCGCGTAGAGCCACAGCGCTGGTGCACCGCGCGGCCCAAGCCCGGCGTAGGAGTCGTCGTGCGAAGCGAGCTCGTGACCCAGCGCGCCCAGCGTCGCGGTGTAGAACCGCACACTCGCGTCAAGGTCGCGGACTTTCAGACCGATGTGATCGTACATAGCACCTCCGTCAGGGAGGGGAGATGCTAGAGAACGCGCGCCAGGCGATCTTGGAGAATCTTGCGATCGTTCGGGTCGCCGGTCCGTGCGACCTGGCGGAAGCCGCGCGGCGAGACGCCGGCGGCACGGTGGAAGGTGCGCACGAAATTCGACAGATCGCCGAAGCCGACATCGAGTGCGATATCGCTGACCGGCCGATCGTCGGCCGCGAGAGCGCGGGCGGCGCGGCGCAAGCGCGAACGCAGCAGGTATTGATGCGGCGTCACGCCGACGATGCGCGCAAACAGTCGCAGGAAATGAAAGGGACTCAGCCCCGCCTGACGCGCGGCACGGTCGAGATCGACGGACTCGTGCGCGTTCGCATCGAGCCAGAGCGCTGTTTCGACCGCACGCCGGCGATCGCGTGGTGAGGCGCGCCGCAACTGTTGCGATCTCGCGCCCCCGATCGTTGCGAGGCGCATCGCGAGCAGCATGCCGGCCTCATCGAGACCGACGCCACTGTCACCCGCGGCAGCGGCTTGCGCGAGCTCGCCCAGAACCATGATCTCGGCGAGCGGCGGCAACGCGCCGCGCTTCCAGACGTCGCCGCCGGCGCCCAGGTTCTCGACGACTTCCGGCTCGAGGTGAAACGACAGACATTCGTCGCCGCACGCATGCTCGTGCGTGCAGACGAACTCGTCACCGGGAAAGCCGAGCAGCACCGCGCCCGCGACCATCTCGAAATGCCGACCGCGAATGCGATAGCCGAAGGTGCCGTGGCGGACGTACGACAGCGAGTAGCACTGATGCTGCTCCGGGAACGACGGATCGCCCGGCCCGGCGGCGCATCGATAGTCGATGACCGAAATGGGTCCGCTGTGCAGGGTGGTTGCCGTGAGCATCGAGGGCATGGTCGCCCAAGCAGCCGCGGACAACAAGAATTGCGTAGGATAGGGACATAACGACAAGGGGGGCTTATGACTTTCCGCATGGCATCGTTGTCCTTCGGCGCACTGGCTGCTTCGCTGCTGCTCGCGGGCTGCGGACCGGAGCCCAAGCCTGCTGCGCCGGCGGCTGTCGCGGCCACACCGCCCCCTGCCCCGCCGCCGCCGACTCAATATGACGCCGAAGCGTTCTTCGCCACGACGTCGTACCAGATGCCCGCGGGCTACGCGTGGTCGGCCGATGACAAGCAGCTGCTCGTCAGCTCCGACGAAACCGGCATCTTCAACGTCTACGGTTTGACGGCCGCGGGCGAAGGCAAGCAGCCGCTGACTGCGTCGACGACCGATTCGACCTACGCTGTCTCGTGGTTTCCTGCGGATGGCAGAGCGCTGTTCACCGCCGACAGCGGCGGCAACGAGATCAATCATCTGTATGTACGCGAAGCGGACGGCGCGACGCGCGACCTGACGCCGGGCGACAAGGTGAAGGCCGAGTTCTTCGGCTGGTCGGCCGACAAGCAGAATTTCTTCGTGACGACCAACGAGCGCAAACCGGAGGCGTTCGATCTGTACCGCTATGCCGCGAAGGACTATGCGCGCACGCTCGTGTTCAAGAACGAAGAGGCCTGGCAGGTTGCGGAAGTCTCGCCGGACGATCGCTATCTCGCGCTGGTCAAGCCGCGCACGAGCGCGGACGCCGATGTCTATCTGCTCGACCTCTCGGTGAAGAAGCACGCGCCGCAACTGGTGACGAAGCACGAAGGCAACGTGACTCACTCCGTGTACGCGTTCACGCACGACAGCAAGCAGCTGGTCTATGCCACCGACGAGTTCGGCGAATTCAACCAGGCCTGGACCTACGAGATCTCGAGCGGCACGCGCACGCCGCTCATCCGCGCGGATTGGGACATCTCGTTCGTTTCGTATTCGGAGTCGGGACGCTTCCGCGTCTGGGGCGTCAACGAGGACGGGCGCACGGCCGTGCACATTCTTGACAACAACTACGGCAAGGAAATCGCACTACCGGACCTGCCGGCCGGCGATCTCGCGCAGATCCGCTTTTCGCGCGACGAGACCAAGCTTGCGCTGCTGCTGAGCTCGGACACTTCGCCGAACGACGTGTACACGATCGAACTCAAGGGCTCGATGAAAAGCGCGCGCCTGACGAAGGCGCTGAACCCGAAGATCAAGGAAGACGATCTGGTCGAAACCAAAGTGGTGCGCTATGCGAGCTTCGATGGCCTGAAGATCCCCGGGATTCTCTATCAGCCGCACGTCGCGACGGCGAAGCACAAGGTGCCAGTGCTCGTGTGGGTGCACGGCGGGCCGGGCGGGCAGAGCCGGCGCGGCTACTCGGCGACGATTCAGCATCTCGTGAATCACGGCTACGGAGTGCTCGCTGCCAACAACCGCGGTTCGAGCGGCTACGGCAAGACGTTCTTCCACATGGACGACCGCAAGCACGGCGACGTGGATCTCAAGGACATCGTCGCGGCCAAGCAGTATCTCATCGGACTCGACTGGGTCGATCGGGAACGCGTCGGTATCATCGGCGGCTCGTACGGCGGCTACATGGTCGGCGCGGCGCTGGCGTTCTCGCCCGATACGTTCGACGTCGGCATCGATATCTTCGGCGTGATGAACTGGGTGCGCACGCTGACGAACATCCCGCCGTGGTGGGCCTCGTTCAAAGAGTCGCTGTACGACGAGATGGGCGACCCGGCGACGGACGGCGAACGACATCGCGCGATCTCGCCGCTGTTCCATGCGAAGAACATCCGCGCCCCGTTGCTGGTCGTGCAGGGCGCGAACGATCCGCGCGTGCTGAAGGTCGAGAGCGATGAGATCGTCGAGGCCGTGCGCGCGAACGGCGTCGCCGCGGAGTACAAGGTATTTCCGGACGAAGGTCACGGCTTCACCAAGCGCGCGAACAGGATCGATGCGTCCGACACGTTCGTCGTGTTCCTCGACAAGTATCTGAAGGCGGGTGCCGAATGAAAACCCTGTTTGCCGCAGGACTGCTGCTGCTGTTCGCGCAGGCGCACGCGGCGTGCGATCTGACGGCCTGGCAAGCGCCGCGTGAGAAAGAATGCGTGCGCGCGTGGATGGACGAGAACCTGCGCATCAACGATCTGCTGAGCATCGGCACGCACAACAGCTACAAGAGCGCGATTCCCGAGGCGGAGATGGCGCAACTGAAGACGCGTTCCGCCAAAGCTGCGATCGTTCTGGACTATTCGCATCGACCGCTCGACAAGGAGCTCGACGACGGGGCGCGCCAGCTGGAGCTGGACGTGTACTACGACCCGAAAGGCGGACGCTTCTCCGATCCTGCAGGTCCGCGCGCGCTCGGTCAGCACATGGACGCGGAGATGGCCGCGGAGTTCGCCAAGCCGGGGTTCAAGGTGATGCACATCCCCGACTTCGACTTTCGCTCCACGTGCGTCCGCTTCATCTGGTGTCTGAATACGATCAAGGCGTGGAGCACTGCGCACCCCGATCACATTCCGATCCTGATCCTGATCAACGCCAAGGATGACAATCCGCTCGGCTCGGGCGGTGCAGAGGTGCTCAAGTTCGATGGTGCCGCTTTCGATGCCCTGGATGCAGAGATAGCTGTAGTGTTTTCGGACAAGCAGCTCATTACACCGGATCAAGTACAAGGCAAGTACAAGACGTTGCGCGAGGCAGTACGCGCCGGCGGCTGGCCGAAACTGGGCGAAGCGCGCGGTCGCGTCTTCTTTGCGCTGGATGAGGCGCCGGCGAAGGTGGCGATCTATCGCGGGGAGCGGCGCTCGCTCGAAGGCCGACGTATGTTCGTCAACACCGACGAGGATTCGCCGGCGGCAGCCTATCTGACGCTGAACGAGCCGATGCAGGACGCATCGCGGATTCGAGAGGCCGTCGAAGAGGGCTTCATCGTGCGCACGCGCGCCGACGCGGACACGATCGAAGCGCGCGATGGGAAGACGGAGCGACGCGAAACCGCCCTGCGATCAGGCGCGCAGTACGTCTCGACGGACTACATGCAGCCCGATCCTCGCTTCGGCAAGTATGCGGTGAAGCTGCCCGATGGCGTGACGACGGTGTGCAACCCGGTGCGTGCGAAGCGGCGCTGCGGCGGTAACGCGGTCAACTAGCAGCCAATCGCGAGATCGTGCTGTCGACCTGGTCGTAGACCTCGGCGAGCAGCTTCTGCGCGTGGCGCAGGCACACGATCTCCGGGTCGTAGGAGCGTCGTGCCTCATCCTCCGTTTCGTCGAGACTCTGCCACTGTTCCAGCGAGCGAACTGCGCACTCGAGCACGCAACGCGCGTCATTGAAGCGGCCGAGGATCTCCCGCAACGCCGCTACTTCGCTGGCCCGTAGCGGCTCATCCGATTGCTTCGCCATGGGCGGATCATCCGTAATATCCTAATATAGGATACTACTGAAAGACCGGTGCAAACGCAGGGCCGATCCCCGGGCGATCAGAACGTGGCGCGTAACGTCAGACGGAGAGTCCGCGGCTCGACGGGATGGAAGTGAATGTCGCTCACCGGCCGTGCTTCTCCCGGCAGCTGCGACTCGTAGAAGTACGTGATGTCGTTGTCGCGGCTGTCGAAGACGTTGTAGAGCACGGCGCTGAGCTGGATGTTATCGGTGATGTGATAGCCGGCTTCCAGGTTGACGAGCGTCGTCGGATCGGACTCGACGCTGCCATCCTCGATGAGCGGCGCCTTGCCGAAGTGCCGCAGGCGAGCGCCGCCAAACCAGCCGCTCGGATGATCGACCGCGAGCCCGAGCGACGCGACGTTCTCCACCGCGCCGGGAATCTCGTCGCCGGCCGGATCGAATTGCGTGAAACGCGAGCGTGACCACGCGAGATCTGCATCCAGAATCAGCCACGAGAGCGGATTCCAGATCGCGCCGGCTTCGATGCCCCGCCGCTCGCTCTCGCGGCTCGGCTCGGTGACGCCGGCATCGCCGACGAACAGCAGCTCGGAATCGAGCTTCAGCGTCCACAGCGACGCAGTCAGTTGCACGTTCGGCAGAACTGCCGTTCGCACGCCGACCTCAGCACCCAGCGCGTTGACCAGCGGATCGACACGCTTGACCGGCGTCACGCCGTCGGTGGGATCGACGCGAATCGTCGTGCCGCGCGCATCGTTGCTATGGAATCCCTGGCCGACGTTGAAGAAGAACTCCGTCTCGCTCCATGGACCGAGGATCAGCGAGAACTTCGGACTGACGATCGCATCGCCGGCGCTGCCCGAATTTGTCGCCAGGCTGCTGCGCACCTCGAAATCGAACAGATCCGCGCGCAGGCCGAGCTCCGTGCGCACGTGCTCGCTCCAGTGGGTCTTCAGAGTCGAGTACGCGGAGTAGCTGTTCTGTCTGACAGCGTCCTCGCGCGGTCGTCGAGTTGCTCGAACTGATCGCCGTGCTCAGTATCGATCGCATACGTGAAGTTCGAGAACAGATCGAGGCGATAGTCGATCGCGTACGCATTCGCGTGCAGCCGGCCGGCGCCGATCTGCTCGTACCAGTCCGCTGCGAGGCTGTAACGATGCGACTCGCCGCCGTCCGTCGGATCGACGAAGCCGAAACGATCGAGTGCACCCGACTGCACCGCGCGCAGAGGGATCTGATCCGTAGAGCGCCACTCGCCGTCGTAGCCTTGGGCGGTTACGGAGAAGCGGCCGTTAGCGGTGTCGTGCGAGTAGCGCAGCAGCGTATTGGTCTTGTGAAATCTCTCTTCCAGCAACCACGGGCCGTTGTTCGTCGAGTGCTCGAGACCAACCAGCAGCGTGCCGCCGCCGATCTCGGGCGCCGCGGCGAAGAGCCCGCGCAGGTAGTCGTGATCGCCGCTTTCGAGCGCGACGAACGGCGCGTCGAGCGTCGAGCGATAACGCAGATTCACCGCACCAGCCGCCGAGAAATTGCCGGTGTCCGCGTAGTACGTGCCCTTGCGATACTCGATCAAGTCGACCAGCTCGGGAATCACGAAGTTGATGTCGGTGTAACCCTGGCCGTGCGCGTGCGTGGGCATGTTCACCGGCACGCCGTCGACGCTGGTCGCGAGGTCGGTGCCGTGATCGAGATTGAAGCCGCGCAGGAAGTACTGATTCGCCTTGCCGCTGCCGCTGTGCTGCGTGACGATCAGTCCGGGGACGACTTCCAGCAGTTCGCCGGTGCGCAGCACCGGTCGCAAATCAAGCTGTTCCGAAGTCGCGACTCCGACTGTTGCCGATGACGGATCGCCGCCGAGGCGCTCCAGCTTGCCGGTGACGACAACTTCTTCGAGCCACTGCGTCGAGGTAGGCACGCCGCCGCCGAGCGCGAGCGCGGGCAACAGCGCAGCGAGGCCGGCCGCGGCCAGAGTTCGCGTCGACAAAAGCATGGCGGGATTGTCCTGGGCATGCGTGACAGTTGTGTGTAACTGCCCAGTACGTCAGCGCGCAGGAGACGGATGCGGATATTCCCCTCGTAACAGAACCAGCACGCCGGTCTGTGTCGTGACCGGCTCGTGCCACGTACCGGCCGGCGCGATGTGCACGTCGCCGGCCACGAGCTTGTGCGTGCCGATGTGACACTCGCCTTCGAGCACGATGAATTCTTCTTCGCACTCGTGACGATGCGCCGGCACCATGCCGCCCGGCCGCATGCGCACCAGGCTCATGTGCGTGCCCGCAACTTCGTCTCGCCGCAGCTCGCGCACTTCCACAAACGGTGCGACTTCGATCCAAATCGCGTCGGCAGCGTGCAGGGTACGAGTGCCCTCCGGCGCCTGCTCGCGAGCCAGCTCCAGCGTGCGCCGACGCATGCGATCACGGAGCTCGCTGCCAAGCTCCGCGGGCTGCACGGCCGCTGCGAGCGAATCGTGCAGATCCTGCATCAGGTCTTCGTCGTCGGGCGAGCGACTCACGTGCCCTCCAGTGCTTCGCGCAACTGCGTCAGCGCACGACGCACGTGACTCTTGACGGTGCCGAGCGGCAAGCGCGTCACGTCTGCGATCTCCTGGTGCGACAGGCCTTGCAGGAAGGCGAGCGAAATCAGACGGCGCCGCTCGGGCGTCAATTGCGAAAGGGCTGCGTGCACGCTGCTCCGTGATTGCATCAACGACAGGATGTCGCAAGGTTGATCGGGACCGCCGGCGCTGGCCTCGCGCAACGCCGCTACTTCGACGGCATTCGCCGTGGCACGCCGTTGACGCAATCTGTCGAGCGCACGGCTGCGACACAGCATCAGCAGCCAGCCGAGCGCATTCGCACGGCTCGCGTCGAAGCGCGACGCGTTCGCCCACGCATACGCGTAGGTCTCGCAGACGATTTCCTCGGTGTCCTCGGCGCTGCGCAGAATCGCCGAGGCGAGCGCATACAGCTTGCCGACCGTCGCGTCGTACAGCTCCTCGAGTGCCCGCTCCTGCCCGATGCGCATGCGCTCGACGAGCGCAGCCAGGTTGCGCACGACCGCCGCGTCCGACTGCGGAACTTCGTTTACTGTCGCCTGCACGACCATGGCCGACGATCGTAGCGCAAGAGTGCTCCCGATTCCTGCTGTCACGTCCTCTCCCCGCATGTGTCGGCAAAGCTGACCGATCACGTCCCGCTACGGGCGCGAACCTGTGCTGGATGCAGCAGCGACGACGAATATTTATTCAGGCTGCGAGCCGCGACCCGATCCACACAGCAGCGACGCATGCGACCGACACAGACGCGAGCGGGACGCCGACGCGCTCGCTACGCAGACCGCGGAACAGCCACCAGATCAGCGGCACGGCCGCGGCGGCGATTGCCACCTGCGCCGTCTCGATACCGACGTTGAAGGCCGCGAGCGCCAACAGGTCGATCCGCCCGCTGGCCAGTTCCGCCAGCGCCCCGGCGAATCCCAGGCCGTGCACCAGGCCGAACGCGAATGCGAGCTTCCAGCCATGCGCAGCCGCGCCACGCGACAGGTTCAACAGCGCCGCGATCATGACCGAAAGCGCGATGGCGACTTCGACCGGCTTCGACGGCAGCGTCACGTACCCCGTCGACGCTAACGCCAGCGTCAGCGAATGCGCCAGCGTGAACGCCGTGATCACAGCGAATGCGCGTCTCAACATCTGCAGCAGCGAAGAGGATTCGCCTGACCGACGCCGCCGCGCCAGCGCGAGCAGCAGAACACCGAGGAATGCCAGGTGGTCATAGCCCGTGAGCAGGTGTCGCATGCCTTCGAGCAGAAAGCGCGCGAGATGCGCGAGGCGAGACTCCGTTGCGTGCCACTCCTGAGCGCTGCCGCCGAGGATTGCTTGCGCACGCTCGCCGTTGGCCGCCTGGAATTCAAGCAGCGCTCGATGCCCGGGATCGAACGCGACCCACCCGGAATGATCGAGTGCGAGCGGTCCGGGCGGACACGTAAACGTCGCGATGAAGCGCAGATACGGCCCGTCGCCGTGCTCAGCGATCGCCGGAACGTCCGTGGATGCAAGCGTGCACGCGCCGGCTTTCGAGCTGAGATGCGTTCGTGCAAGCACGAGCGATTCGATCGCCGGTCGCGCAGCCAGGATTTCGGACCATGTCAGCGTGCCGTCACCATCGATATCCAACTGCAATGACTGATGCAGATCGCGAAGGTCGAAATCCCACTCCGCGTGCACAGTCGATTCGCCCTCTGCCCGCAAGGCGAGGAAGCTGCTGCCGGACGTGTGCGCAAACGCGCCTACGTAAGCGAAGAGCAGCACGATGCCGACCAGCAGCTTCCTCATCGTGAAACTCCGAGCAGAGTGTCGAGACGCACGTCCTGGTAGTGATAGCGCTGCTGCCACGCCTGGACGGCGTTCAGCGATTCGCGATCATGAGTGGCAGCCGCAGTCGCGGCGAGCAGCAGCGCGTCGTCGGCTTCGTTCCGCTCCTGGAAACTCGCACGGGCATCGGGCTTCGCCTTCGCCGGGTCGTGCAGCAGCGTCAGCTCGAAGCGGGCTCGATCCCGCAGATGCGCTCGCTCGTTGCGCGCATCGGCTTCCTGCCAGGCAAGTTGCAAGCGCTGGGCATCGAGCGTCCCGGCGTCGCGGCTAGCGAGCACGCTGCGTGCCCGGTCCGCAAGCGAGCCGCCGCGATTCGCCACTTGCAGTGCCTCAGCGAATCGTCCGGCCGACAACAGCCAGTCGGCGTAGGTGATGCGCGCGTAGTGACTCAGTGGATCGAGATCGAAAGACTCGCGATACCATCGTTCCGCAGTGCCTTGATCGCCGAGTCGGACGGCGAATTCCGCTGCGACCCCTGCGGCCCAGCTTCGGGTCGCATCCTCGCCGCGTTGATAGTCCAGCACACGCAGCAGCAACGCTTGTGCTCGCGGCAAGTCGCCCTGTGCCGCGCGAGCCTGCGCTATGCAGGTCGTCGAAGTGAGCAAATCGACGAACGGCATCAGCGCCGTGCAGTCCGCCAGCGCTTGCTGCGGCTCGTGGAGATGCAGCCTGACCTGCGCGCGCATCAGGCGCGCTTCACGATGATGGCTGTCGCTGTCGAGAATCTCGCTGAGCACTTGTTCGGCGGCTGCGAATTCGTGTTTGTGCTGCAGAAGCCGCGCGCGGCGCAGCTTCAATGCAAGATTGCCCGCGTCGCCGGCGCCCTGCACGACTTGCTCGGCGTAGCCGTAGTAACGCTCGTTGCCGCTGCGCGCGCCGGCGACGATCAGCTCATCGACATAGCGAATGGTTGCATCGAGGTCGTTCGGAGCGGCGAGACTTGCAGCACGCAACTGTGCGAGCTGCGACTCGCCGGTCGAGCTGCCGAGCCGCAATACGACCTGCCCCGGATCGTCCGGCCGATAAACGCGGACCGCAGCTTCGGCATCCATGCCGAAGGCTGCGACCGCGAGCAACGCCATGGGGAAATAGCGCCGCATGGGGCTCACTGCAAGAGCGCGTTGAACGCGTTCGGGTCGTCGTCCGCGTCCTGGGTGAACGTGAACCCTCGCAGTGAACGCGGCTCACCGTTTTCCGCGTCGCCAAACGCATCGATCACGGTCGTCGTGAACGACACGAACACTCCATTGACGGTGACGCCGACCACCTGTTGGACGAACAGCCCATCGGGATCGGCGGCGCGGATCGTGATCGTCGCGTTGCCGAATACTTCCGGAGCCGGAGTGATCTGCAACGTGCGATTCGTGCCGCTGCCGCCGAGCACGATTCCCGCCGCGGGAATGATCGACGGATCGGACGAAGTCGCCGTGACGGTCACGGCATTCGCACCCGAATCCGCGTCGCCGACCTGGAAGGTCAGCACGGGCGTCGTCGTGTCCTGAGGTAACGTCTGATTCGCGAGACCGACGATCGTCGGCGCCTGCTTCGCGGCAGGCGGCGAGTTGCCGCCGCCGTAGCCGCCGCCACCGCCGCACGCCGCCAGACCAGCGGTCGCGAGCACGGCAGCAACTGCCAAGCCAGTCATTCTGTGGATCTTCATGACGGTCGCTCCTTAGTTGGTCGCGCCGGGAAGCGGCGTGCGCAGGTACGGGAACGTCTCGTCGAAATCCGCAGCGCTGATCGGCGCGCCATCGGTGAACGCGACCTTGCCGAGCGGCGCGTCTTCGGGCTTGCACAGCTTGAGGTCCGTCAGCGTGCCGTTGACGGGCACGGGATGGCACAAGCGGCCCATCACCACGCGCAGCGCGATATCGACCACGTCGTCACCCGGACGGCGGCCGTTCGGGAAGCCGGCGAGATCGTTGCCAGCGACACCGAAGGTGCTCTGCATGTCAGCGGGCTGCGCCGCGATCTTGGTGTTGAGACGCATCATCTCGGACGGCGTCACAGTCTTCTGCTGGTTCACGTCTTTGAAGCCCGTCAGGAACGCCGTGACCAGATCCATGCGCGGCAGATTCGACGGCGCGATGTTCGCAATCGGCGTAGGCGGCTTGAGGATGTCGTTCACCGCCTTGTTGAACAGCGCATCGAGCAGCGCCGGCAGCGTCGGATTCGTCACGTACTTCGCGAACTGACCGTCGTCCTTCGGCTCGCTGGCGCTGTAGCGATCCTTGTCCGGCAGGCCGATCACGAGCTCGTTGACCAGCGGCGCCGACAGACGCGAAACCTGCGTCCACGCACCGCCGTTGACGTCGGGCTTCGCGAAGTTCGCGTTCGGGTTGAGGATGCGCGCCTGGCGCATGCTTGCCGAAGTCCAACCGCCGATCACGCCGTTGCCGTTGCCGGTGAGGCACGCGGCCGGCAGCTCGAGCGCCAGCGTCGTGATGTTGGCGTCGGCGATGATGTCGTTCGCCTTGTCCTGCTTGATGCCGATGCCGCCGGGCAAACCGCCCTGGTCGGGCGGCACGTCCGCGTCGACCGGCACGAAGTTCACGAGATCGAACACCTTGCCGAGGTTCACGACGAAACTCTCTGCGCGCTGACCGACGAACACGCGGCCCGGCTTGGCGCAGCCTGGCACCGAGATCTCGTTGATGAAGGTCTTCGCGTACTGCTCGTAGCCCGCGACGCTGCCGAAAGTCTTGGTGCCGACGAAGTCGTAGGGCTTGCCGAGCTCGGTCGCGCCGTCGCCGGTGCGAGTGATCGGCGAGACCTGGCCGGTGCGGCGATCGCCGCGAATCATCGTCAGCGTGTAGCTCTCGTTGAAGTTGAGGTTGGACACGTCCTGCGCGCTGACCGGTCCGATGTTCTTCAGCGGCACGGCGACATTCTGGTCGCCGATCATCAGCTTCGCGCCGGTGTTGTTCTCGCCGAGGCGATTCTTGAAGCGGAACTGGAAGGTCAGGTCTTCGACCGCGTCGCCGTCGCTGTCGACGTGAATCTCGTACACCGCGTTCGGATCGAGCGCGAAGTAATTCGGGCCGCCGTACGGATCCTGCAGCGGCACGTAGTTCGCGATCAGCGTGACGTAGTCGCCGCGATTCGCCTCGTACGAATTGAACATGTAGAAGTCGGTGGAATCCACCGCCGGCAAGCGCGTGATGTTCGGCGCTTCGCGATGGCTGGAGCCGCTCGCGACGATCGGCGTCAGCAGCGGCAGGCTCGCGGCGCACAGCGCGCTCACGAGAGCAGTCGTTCGAATCTTCATGATCGTCGTCTCCGGTTGGTTGCGATGTCTGGGACGCGATACGCGAAGAGGTTGCGCGCGGATGCAAAGAAATCTGCACGCGAAAGTGCTGCATCCAATCTGCTTTTCGAGCAGTAGAGACCGCTAGGTTTGCGGGGGCTTATGCCACCCCTGTGCCGGCGTGCTGCGTGCGCCGGCATTTTTTTGAGAGAATCGGTGCATCCAGACGCTACCCATGCACGTACATGGACTAATGGCTGACGTTCACTCCCAGACGCTCCCGGCTCATGCGGGTCCGCTGCCGTCGCAGGACGCGACGCAGGCGGAGCATCTCGAGCTGCTGCTCGGGCGTTGCGCACAGCGCGACGAGCGCGCTTTGCAAGAGCTGTATCAGCTGGTTTCCGGGCAGCTGCTGGGCATCCTGATGCGGATCCTGCGCCGCCGCGCGGTCGCGGAAGAGGCCTTGCAGGACGTTATGGTGAAGATCTGGGAGCGTGCCGATCAGTACGTGGCGTACCGCGGCCGGGCGATGGCCTGGATCACCGCGATCGCGCGCTATCGTGCTATCGACCTGCTCCGCCGGCAGCAGGCGGCGTCGCCGATCGACGATGCGCCGGCCGAGGCGCTGGTCGACATCACCGCCGCGGACTTCGTCGACACGACCACTTCCGCGCGCATGCGCAAGGCGCTGCACGATTGCTTCAGCAAGCTGACGGCTGAGCAACGTCGCTGCCTAGAGCTGGCGTACGTCGATGGTTATTCCCAGGACCAGATCGCCGGCGAGATCGAAAGTCCGCTCGGCACGGTCAAGAGCTGGATGCGTCGCGGCCTGGCGAGCCTGAAGCGGTGCCTGGACTCATGAACTACCAGCACCCAAAACTGATCGAGGAGCTGGCCGCGCAGTATGTGCTGGGCACGCTGCGCGGGCGTGCGCGCCGCCGCTTCGAGCGTGTCTGCGCGCGCAACGCGAAAGCGCTCGATGCCGTGCGTCAGTGGGAAGATCGTCTGGTCGATCTGCTCGCAGGTGTCGTGCCTGTCGCGCCTTCCGCGGTCGTGTGGGATCAAATCAAGTTCCGCGTGCGGCGTGACCGCGCGCTGCGGCCGAAGCGCGTCGGCGCGACGTTCGGCAACTGGCGTTTCGCATTGGCCGCGGGCATCGCGGCGCTCGCCATCGCATTCGGCTTGTGGACCGGCTTCGGCCCGGGGAGAACGGAGCAGATCGCAACGGTCTGGGATCAACAGACACAGATGTGGAGCATCGAGGCCACTCGCAGTCGCGGCGCCCTGCAGGTCAACGCGAGCGCGAACTTGATGCTGGATCCGGCGCGTGCCTACGAGTTGTGGGCTTTGCCCGGCGGCGGCGCTGCGCCCGTGTCTCTCGGCCTGATGCCGAAGAGCGGCCAATGGACTTTGCAGTTGAACGACGCGCAGCGCCTGGCGCTGTCGCGTTCGAAGCAGATCGCAATCAGCCTCGAGCCGCCCGGCGGCTCGCCCACCGGTGCACCGACCGGACCCGTGCTGTTCTTCGCAGACGTCGCCGTCCCCGGCTGAGGGTCGGCCGCTCCAGCGCATCCTGCGCCCGCGCCATTCGCGCATCCCTGCGCAGCAGGCTTCAACCCGACATCCCCACGCCGCTCGCAGTATGCTTGGCAGCTCTGCAGCATCGCCGCGAGAAATTTGTACATGGTCGATACGGCCAGGCGCCTCACGAGCCGCTCCGGACTGAGCCTCGAAGTGACCTCGCGCGGCGCGCTCCGCCGCTTCGACTGCGGCAGCACTGCGCTGAACCTGTTCGTCGGCAACGAGCTCGACGGCGGGCCGACGAACCTCTATCTGCGCCGACACCACAGCGGCACGACGACATTCGCTCCCCTGCTCGGCCCGCGCAGCGCGACGCGCTTCGACCTGCGCCAGGCGGACAACAGACTCATCGGTGCTGGCAGCTGGCAAGGCATCGACTACGTGATCGCGCTGCTGCTCGCGCAGGATGCGCCCGCGTGGTTCTGGCACGTGCGCCTGCTGAACACGACTCCGTCGCAGCATCAGCTCGATCTGATTTACGCGCAGGACATCGCGCTGGCGCCGTATGGGACGGTGCGGCTCAACGAGTATTACGTCAGTCAATACGTCGATCACACGCCGCTGCAGCATCAGTCGCGTGGCTGCGCGATCGCCTCGCGACAGAACCTGCCTGCGGAAGGACGCAATCCGTGGTGCGTGATCGGTTCGCTGCGCAGTGCCACGTCATTCGCGACGGACGCGATGCAGTTGCGCGATCTGACGAAGGCGCTGCCGGGCCGCCGCTTGCAGCACGAGCACTCGATGGTTGCGATCCAGGACGCGACGTTGCACATCGATGCCGGGCAGAGCATCAGCGCGGGATTCTTCGGCCTGTATCGCACCGATCATCCGGGTGCGACAGCGCCGGCCGATCTCGAAAGCATCGACCGGGCGACCGCATTGCCCGAAGCAGTGCAAGGGACGATCGGCTTCGTGCCTGCGGACGTGACGACTACGGCCATCCCGTTGTTCGCTGCGGCTCCGGCGTTGCAATCGAACGATCTCGATGACACTGCCGCACGAGCGCTGTTTCCCGGCGAATGGCGGCATGAAGAGCGCGACGAACAAGGCGCGTTGCTTTCGTTTTTTCATGGCGATGACTGCCATGTCGTGACGCGCGCGAAGGAACTGCGTGTGATGCGGCCGCACGGTCACATGCTGCGCACTGGTTTGCACATCACGCCGGATGAGACTGCGCTGACGTCGACCGCCTGGATGAACGGCGTGTTCCACTCGATGCTCACGCAGGGTCACGTGAGCTTCAACCGATTCCTGTCGACGACACATAGTTATATCGGGCTGTTCCATTCGCACGGGCAGCGGATATTTGTCGAGGTCGATGGCGCGTGGCGATTGCTCGATATGCCGTCGGCGTTCGAGATGACACGCAACGCGTGTCGTTGGATCTACGCTCTCGGCAGCGACACGATCCAGGTTCGCGCAGCAGCGAGCAGCGAAGCGCACGAAGTGACGCTGAGTGTCGAAGTCGCGCCGGCGAAGCCGCTGCGCTTGCTGATTTCGCATCACGTCGCAATGAACGGCGACGACGGCAGCACCGATGACTCCGCTTCGTGGCGGCTCGAGGGCGACGATGTCGTCGTTACAGCTTCGCCAGGCACCGATACGGCGCAGCGTTTTCCGAACGGCAGCTTCACCATCGCTCCGCTCGGCGGCACCGGGTTTCAGCGTGTCGGCGGGGACGAATTGCTGTTCGCGGACGGCCGGTCCCGAAAACAGCCATATATATGTATCGTCACGGCGCCCGCCGCGTCCGCTGCACTGCGGATTCGCGGGCAATTGGTGGCCGAGAGTGAGCCGACGCCGCTGCGCGTGGCAAAGCCGGGCGGTCTCACGCCGCAATTGAAGATGAATGCGCCGGCCGCGGGGCCACTCAGCCAGCACCTGGCGCGCGTCGCCGACATCATTCCGTGGTTCGCACAGAACGCGTTCGTGCATTACCTGTCGCCGCGCGGGCTGGAGCAATACTCCGGCGGCGGTTGGGGCACGCGCGATGTTTGCCAGGGTCCGGTCGAGTTGCTGCTGGCGCTCGGGCGAGTCGAGCCGATCCGCGATCTGCTGCTGCGAGTGATGAGCGCGCAGAATCCTGACGGCGATTGGCCGCAGTGGTTCATGTTCTTCGAGCGCGACAGCGCGATTCGCGCCGGCGATTCGCACGGCGACATCGTCTTCTGGCCGGTGCTCGCGCTCGCTCAATACCTGATCGCGTCGGGCGACAAGAGTCTGCTCGACGAGCAAGTCGCCGGCGCGAGCGTGTGGCAGCACGCGGAGCGAGCGCTGGCGTTGATCGAGAAACGCGTGGTTCGCGACACAGCACTCGCCGCCTACGGACATGGCGATTGGAACGACGCGCTCCAGCCCGCCGACCCATCGATGCGCGAACACATGTGCAGCGCGTGGACGGTCACGCTGCACTATCAGATGCTTCTGACTCTCGCACGCGCTCTGCGCTCGATCGGTCGCACACAAGAGGCATCGACGTTCGAGAAGCGAGCGGAAGCCGTGCAGCGCGACTTCCAGAGATTGCTGGTCGTCGATGACGTGCTCGCGGGCTACGCACTGTTCGAAGGCACCGGCGTGCGCTACCTGCTGCATCCGAGCGACACGACCACCGGCGTCCGGTACAGCTCGCTGGCGATGATCCACGCGATCCTCGAAGACCTGCTGACGCCGGAACAAGCGCGCAAGCATCTGCAGCTGCTCGACACGCATCTGCGCGGTCCCGACGGCGTGCGCTTGTTCGACAAGCCGATGCCGTATCACGGCGGACCGATGCGCTTGTTCCAGCGCGCCGAGAGCGCCACGTTCTTCGGCCGCGAGATCGGGCTGATGTACATGCACGCGCATCTGCGCTACGCGCAGGCGCTTGCGCACGTAGGCGAAGCGGATCGCTTCTTCCACGCGCTTTGCCAGGCCAACCCGATCGGCATCCGCGCCATCGTCTCGCCCGCGACGCTGCGGCAAGCGAACTGCTACTACTCGAGCTCCGATGCCGCGTTCGCGGATCGCTACGAAGCGAGTGCGGAGTATCAGCGTGTAGTCGAAGGACGAGTCGATCTCGACGGCGGCTGGCGCATCTATTCCAGCGGCGCCGGCATCGCGCTGGGATTGATCGTGCGCCGATTCCTCGGGCTGAGCGTGGAAGCGAATGCACTCAGCGTGGATCCGGTCATTCCGTCGGCGCTCGACGGCCTGCAGCTTACAACGACGCTGCTCGGCAAGCCGACCGAGGTGCGCTACGCGGTGGGCGCGAAGGGATGCGGCGTCAGCAGGATCGAGTTGAACGGGCAGACGTTGCAGTTCGAGCGCGAGAGAAATCCGTATCGCGAGGGAGCTGCGCGCGTCGCGATCGACGCAGTGCGCGAGGCACTGCAGGCGAAGAAGAACGATCTGGAGATAGTTTTGGGCTAGTGGGCTGGCTGCCGGCGATGAGACCGGCAGCCAGCCCCTGACCGTTACGGCGTCGTTCCCGCGACGATCGGATTCAAGAACGGCTCCAGCACGCGGACGTCGCCGTCCCAGTCGCCGTCATTCCAGACGCGGCCAGCGGGATTGGTCGCCGACTGGCCGCCGTTGCGTACGATCACGAGATCGAGGCTCGGAATCACCACGATCAGCTCTTCGCCCAGGCCCCAGGCCCAGAACGTATCCGTCGGCACGTTCGCCATGGTGTGGGACTTGTTCGTCCACCACAGCACGCCATAGTCGGTCTGCGCGTTGGGGAACAGGTGACCAGGGAGGTCAGGCTCGACCGGCAGACTGGCATTCTCCGGAACCGGCGTGTGCACCTGGGTAACGAATGCCTCGCTCAGGATCTGCTGGTCCTTCCACTTACCTTGGCGCAGGAACAGCAACCCGACGCGCGCCATCGCGTTGGTATTGGCCAGGATGCCGGACGCAAGCTCGCGATACTGCAGAGTGCTGCCGGGACGTGTGGCCGGACGCTGCGCATTCGTGCGCCAGACGACGTCGGCGGCCACGCCGCCCGGGTTGACACCGAGCTTGGACCACACTTCTCGCTGTGCCACGGCGCTCAGGTCCTCCTGATAGATCGTGGTGAGCACGTCAGCAAGCCAGTTCAACCCCGCGTCCGAGTAGGCCCAGCGGGTGCCCGGGTCGAACTTGATGATGGACGCGGTTTCGCCATTCGCCTGCTTGTCCGGTTTCTCGAACCCGGACGTGTGTGTTGCGAGCTGGCTGATGGTGATCAACTGCGCCTGCGCCGCGTTGGTGGTCGGCGGCGTGCCAAACGTCGGCATGTAGTCGACGCCCTTGCCCGTCAGCGCAATCTTGTTGGCATCGAGGGCGAGGCCCAACAGGATGCCGCCCATCGACTTGGTCACGGACTTCATCTCGAGTCGCTGGTCGATGTCGCCCCACAGATGCACCAGCTGGCCGTGGCGCACGACCATGCCGCTCCCCGCGTTTACGCCGCTCGGCACTGCCTGTGCGGCGGCCGCCGCGTCGTTCAGCTTGTTCTGGTCCATGCCGACATCGGCAGCATTGACCTTGGCCCAGCCATGGAACTCCGAGCCATCGTCGTCGGCCGGCCAGATGAGCGCCGCCGCCGGCGCATCGCTGACCGTGACCGCAACCGTATCCGTCCCGGTCAAGGTGCCGTCGCTTACGGTAAGCGTCAGCGTGTAGGCACCGGCAGTCGTGAACGACGCGTTGGTCGCCGCCGCCTTGTCCGCCGAGAACGTCACACCCGCGGACGGGCTCGCCGTCCACTGATATGTCAACGACGAGGCCGGACCGTCGTCCGTTGCCGAACCTGTCAGCGACACCGTGGCGTTCGGCAACGTCGCCGTCGCGTCGGCGCCGGCGTTGACGACTGGCGCCGCATTCGTCGCCGGCGGTGCAGGCGGAGGATTGCTGCCGCCACCACCACCGCCACCGCCGCACGCAGCGAGCGTGATCAGCGTGCTCGCAATAAGAATGCTCTTGAATCCGCGCATGGAAAAATTTCCCCTACTGAAAAAACGCCGGCACCCGGCGCGCTGTGCATGACAACGCTCACACGCGCGTCAAAGATCCTAGCCACTGTCCGAAAAAATTCACGGGCAGGAACTGCACGCGCAATGCGCAGCGCGCGTGTATTTTTTTCGCGTTGTATTTTTTTCAGCGCGGCTCAGAAGCCGCGGTGCGTGGCGATGAATTGCAATTCTGCCGTCGTCGACTGGCGACCGAGCACGGCGTTGCGATGGGGAAAGCGACCGAAGCGATCGACGATGTCCTTGTGGCGATGCGCATACTCGAGATTGTCGGCAAGCCCGAGCTGCGTGAACAACTCGATCGAGCGCACCTGCACCGCGCGATCTTCGCTGTGCTGGAACGGCATGTAGAGGAACAGACGCTGCTGTTGCGTGAGCTGCAGATCGAGGCCCGCGGCAATCGCATGCTGCGAGATCGCCAGTGCCAGCGCGTCGGTCGCGAACGCGCGCGGGGAGCCGCGAAACATGTTGCGCGGAAACTGGTCGAGCACGATCACGGCGGCGATGCACTCGAGCGGTGTCGTGAGTTGCTGCGGACGGATCTGCGCGAGCTGCTCGTACCAACCGCCGAAGCGCTCGCGAATCGCCGCATCGACGGCGTCGTCCTTGCGAAACCACGCCTCGGTCGGCAATTCCTCGAACCAATAGCGGCGAACCTGCGCGGCCCAGTCGCTCTGCATGCGAGTCTCCCGTCGCTTACGGCAACGGGAAAAAGAAAGTCGCGCCGCGCCCCGGCGCAGCGTCGGCCCACACCTGCCCGCCGTGACGCTCGATGATCTGCTTGACGATCGCCAGCCCGACGCCGGTGCCTTCGAAGTCGCCAGCAGGGTGCAGGCGCTCGAACACGCCGAATAGTTTACCTGCATGCTGCGGATCGAAGCCGATCCCGTTATCGCGCACGAAATAAACCGTGACCTCGCCGCGGCGCTCGCAGCCGATCTGGATACGCGGCGGATCGGCGCCGCGCGAGAACTTGAGCGCGTTGCCGAGCAGGTTCGTGAGCACCTGTTTCAACAACGCGGGATCGGCTTGCACGGTGCGCAGCTCATCCGGGCTCACCTCGTACACTACCGCAGGCGAATGCGGCAGCTCGTGCAGAACCGAGCGCACGATGTCCCAGAGCAGCAGCGGCTGCTTCTGCAGCGGACGCCGGCCGATCAGCGCGAAGTTGAGCAGGTCGTCGATGAGTTTGGCCATGCGCGCGAGATTGCGACGGATCGCCCCGGCATGATGGCGCTGCGCTTCGGGCGTCGTGTCCGCCTCATCCAGAAAGCGGATGACGTGACCGTCGATGGCTCGCAGCGGCGCGCGCAGATCGTGCGAGACGCTGTATGCGAAGGCTTCGAGGTCGCGATTCGCGGTCGACAGCTCACGGTTCGCGACTTCGAGTTGCGCCGTGCGCTCG
This sequence comes from Steroidobacteraceae bacterium, assembly GCA_035493235.1. Lineage (GTDB taxonomy): Bacteria > Pseudomonadota > Gammaproteobacteria > Steroidobacterales > Steroidobacteraceae > Steroidobacter. Next base: position 24,887 of record DATJIP010000250.1, on the reverse strand, counting down.
GCCACGCGCTGCTCGAGCGTCTCGTTCAGCAACCTGATTTCTGCCGCCTGCCGGCGCGCCTGCGTGATGTCGCGCACCGAAGCGGCGAAGCGCGGTCCGGTCGGCGCCGCGATCTGCACGATCGACAGCTCGACGAAGATCTCGCTGCCATCGCGGCAGCGGGCCGGCATCTCCAGGCGTTTGCCGAGCAGCGGATGCGCCGTGCGCTCCATGAACGTGCTCAGCGCGGCGATGTGTCGCTCGCGCAGATCCGCCGGAATGATGGTCTCGGTCAGGCGCCGACCGATCGCCTCGTGCGCGGACCAGCCGAACAGAGTGGTCGCCTGGCGATTCCACTCGACGATGCGATCGCCGGCATCGATGGCGACGTACGCATCGAGCGCATTCTCGAGGACTTGCGCGGCCTGACGCTCGCGCTCTGCCAGGGCCCGGTCGGCGCGTAGCCGCTCCTGCATTCGCAGCCGGCTCAGAGCGAGCGCTTGTGCCAATCCGGCCAGCAGCAACGTCGTCGACACGCCACCGAGCACGATCCAGGGAATCGGACTGTTCGTCATCGACAAGGCCGTGGCCGGCACGGACACGCGCACGGTCCATTCGTGAGCCGCGAGCGGCAAGTGCCGCGTTTCGGTCATGGCCTCGGGCATCCCGCCGTCGCCGGTTCTGTAGAGCAACGTGTCGGTGCTGGGCGCATCGCCGTCGAAGACTTCCACGAACGCCGCGTTGCCGGAGTCGGCAAGCGCCGCGCGGAAGAAATCCTCGGCCCGGAAAGGGCCGTAGACGAAGCCGCGCAGCGTCGCGCGGCGCTCCTCGACGGTCGCGGGCAAGTCGGGCGCGGAGTAGACCGGCAGGAACAGTAGAAAGCCGGCGGTGTGCAGCCCGCGCCGCGAGTCCTGGACGAGAACCACCTTGGCCGAGAGTGCCGCGGCACCGGTGTCGCGAGCCCGCTCCATCGCTGCCCGCCGTCGCGGCTCGCTCATCGGATCGAAGCCGAGCGCCAGCCGGTTGCTCTCGTCGAGCGGCTCGAGGAACACGATGGGAAACTGCTCGCGCTGGTCGCCACGCGCGGCGAAACCGACGCCCTGCAGTCCCGGATAGACGGTCGCGAGGCGCATCTGGGCCGTGAAACGCTGCCAGTCATCGCTCTTGATCGGCCAGAACGCGTCGATCAGCCCGACGCCGGCACGCAGCAGCGCCTCGTACGCGAGCAGACGATCGTCGATTGCGGATTCGGTGTCGGCCGCGAGGAGGTGCAGCTGGGTCCGTGCTCGCTGCTTCTCGCTCTCGATGGCGGTGCGGGCCGCGATCCAGGTGAGCGTGCCGCCGGCGAGGACCACGACGAGCGTGAGCATGGCGCCGGACACGCGTCGTAGCGCCGGCACTCGGCCGACGTGCAACGATTCGCTCCCGCCGCCCATGCGCGGCGAAGTATCGAGCACGATTCATGCAAACGGGCATGCGAGGAAGTACGAAGATGGGTACACTCCGCGCGTGAACGGAGCGAGCACGCCCCGTTCGGAGTGTTGATGCATCGATGAACAATCCCGCTGCTGTCGCGCAAGAGCCAGCATTCGAGATCCGATTCGGCCAGGTGGGCCTGGCGCAAATGCGGATCCGCAGCACCGACGCCGATGCACTCCAGGCCCAGCTGACGAAGCGTGTCGCTGCGGCCCCTGCCCTGTTCGAGCGTGCCGCGCTCTGCCTGGATCTCAGCTCACTCGATCACGAAATCTCCGCCGCCGACCTGCGCGCGGTGCTCGATGCCATCCGCCGGACGGGAATGATGCCCGTGGGACTCGCGCACGGCACAGCGGCGATCGACGCGCTGGCGCGCGAGCTCAACTTGCCGGTTCTGACCCAGTTTCGCGCGCAAAAGAGCTACGGCGCGGCCGTCGCGGCGGTCAAAGCAGTGCCGGCGGCACCGGTTCCGGAACCGGCTGCACCCGCACCGGCCGCCGCACCTGCTGCGCCTGTCGAAGAGATCGTGGCGCTGCCGGCCCTGATGCACCACCGTCCTGTGCGCTCAGGTCAGAAGATATACGCGCGTCATCGCGATCTCGTCGTTACGAGCGCAGTCGGCGCCGGCGCCGAAGTGATGGCGGACGGCTGCGTGCACGTCTACGGCACGCTGCGCGGCCGGGCGATGGCCGGCGTGCGCGGCGAAGTGAGCGCGCGAGTGTTCTGCCACGAATTCCACGCCGAGCTGGTGTCCATCGCCGGCGTGTTCCGAGTTTTCGAGACCATCCCGCCGGACCTGGCGGGCAAACCCGTGCAGGCGTGGCTCGACGGCGACGACCTGCGTTTTGGGAGGATAGGCCATGACTGAAGCGACTAGCGAAACCGATCTGGTGCTCGACGTGACGTCCGAGGAGACGTCGGCAGTGGCGCCGCCACGCCCCGTCGAACGGACGCGCGCGGCCGAGGGCCCGACGGCTCGCAAAGCGACGCGCACGACCGAAATCATCGTGGTGACGTCCGGCAAGGGCGGCGTCGGCAAGACGACCACGTCGGCCAGCCTGGCCTGTGGCCTCGCCCGGCGCGGCAAGCGCGTGGCGGTCATCGACTTCGACATCGGCCTGCGCAATCTCGACCTCGTGATGGGGTGCGAGCGGCGCGTGGTGTACGACTTCGTCAACGTGATCAACGGCGACTGCACGCTCAAGCAGGCCCTGATCAAGGACAAGCGGATCGAGACGCTGTTCGTGCTGGCCGCATCGCAGACGCGCGACAAAGACGCTTTGTCGGCCGACGGCGTGAAGCGAGTGCTCGAGGACCTGAGCGCGGACGGCTTCGACTACATCATCTGCGACTCGCCCGCCGGCATCGAGAAAGGCGCGCATCTCGCCATGTACTACGCCGACCGCGCCGTCGTGGTCGTCAACCCGGAAGTCTCCTCGGTGCGCGACTCCGATCGCATCCTCGGCCTGCTGGCCAGCAAGACCCAGCGGGCGGAGAAAGGCGAAGGCGGCGTGACCGAGCACCTGCTCCTCACCCGCTACAGCCCGAAGCGCGTCGCGACCGGCGAGATGATGAGCGTCGGCGACGTGAAAGAGATCCTGGGACTCGATGTGGTCGGGGTGATCCCGGAATCCCCGGACGTGCTGACGGCGTCGAACGCCGGCACACCGGTGATCCTGAACGACGAGAGCGACGTCGCGCGCGCCTACGACGACGCAGTGACCCGGCTGCTCGGCGAGAAAGTACCGCTGCGCTTCATCGATGAACCCAAGAAGGGCCTGTTTGCCCGCATGTTCGGAGGCTGAACGATGGATCTGCTGTCAATTTTTCGCCGCAGGCCGTCGAGCGCCAACGTCGCGAAGGAACGGCTGCGCATCATTGTCGCCCAAGAGCGCAGCACGCGCGGTGGCCCGGATTACCTGCCGGTCCTGCGCAGCGAGCTGCTGCACGTCATCCGCAAATACGTGAACGTCGACGTCGAGGCGATTCAGGTCAACTTCGAACGCGACGGCGGCCACGAGGTGCTGGAGTTGTCGGTGGCGCTGCCGGAACGGCCGGTGGTACCGGCGTCGATGCCGGAACCGGCCTGAGGGAATGACGCTGTAGGTCGGGCTTTAGCCCGACTCTTCTGCGCGCACGGATCGTCGGGCTGAAGCCCGACCTACAGCCTTCTATCTGTTCGCGCTGAGCGGCTCGGCCTTGTCGCCGAGCCCGCCGCCAACGGCCAGCGCCAGATCCACTGTGTTGAGTAGCGCGTCGCGTTGTGCGGCAACCAGGTCGATCTGCGCCTGGAACAGTCCGCGGCGCACATCCAGCAAGTCGATGTACGCGATATCGCCCTGCGTGTAGCGCAGCTCGGCCAGCTCCGTCGCACGCGCCAGCGACGCGACCTGTTCCGCGTTCGCATCCCGCACTCCCGCGATCAGCGACTGACCTTGCAGAGCGTCGAGCACTTCACGGAAGGCCGATTGCACCGTGCGCGAATACTCAGCCTTGCGCTGTTCGCGAACCGCCTCGGCCCGAGAGACGTTGCCGCGCAGGCGTCCGCCTTCGAACAAGGGCTGCACGATGCTGCCCGACACCTGCCACGCCTCCGCCGGCTTCGTGAACAAGTCGCCGAGCTCGGTGCTGATGGAACCGAACAGGCCGGTCAGGCTGATGTTCGGGAACATCTGCGCGCGCGCGACGCCGATGTCGGCCGCTGACGATTCCAACAAGGCTTCCGATGCCCCGATGTCGGGACGCCGTTCCATCACGGACGACGGCAGCGCTGCAGGCAATGTGACGGCGGCTGGCAAACCGACGCCTTGCACCGAAATCGCGGCATCGACCAGGTCTTTCGGTGAGCGGCCCAGCAGGATCCCGAGGGCGTTGGTGCGCTCGATGACGTCACGCTCGAGCTGATGCACCGAGACGCGCGTCGCCGCGGTGTCGGCTTCGGCACGCTTGAACGTGAACTCGTCGCTCTCGCCCGCGTCGAAGCGGATCTTCTCCAGCCGCAACGATTCAACGCGGGTCGACAGCGTCTCGCGGGCGCGCCCGAGCTGCTGGGCCGCCGCGATCAGGCCGTAGTAGCCGCGCGCGACGTCGCCCGTCAGGCTCAACTTCGTCGCCTCGCGACCGTATTCGGTGTTGAGCAGCGCTGCACGCGCCGACTCGGACGCGCGCTGGTATTTGCCCCAGAGGTCCAGCTCGTAGCCGACCGCGCCCTGCACGGTGTAGATCGTCCGATCCCGCCTCACACCCGGGATGTTGTTCACGAACAAGCTGTCCTGCGAGCGCGTGGCGTTGCCTTCGACCTCGACGTGCGGCAACCGGTCGGCGTTCGTGATCTTCAGGCCCGCGCGGGCCTCCGCGACGCGGCCGGCCGCGACTGCCACGTCGGCATTGTGAGCGAGCGCCTCTTCGACCAGCTTGTCGAGCGTGTCGTCGTGAAAGATCGTCCACCACGGGTCGGGCAGCTGCGCGCTCGTGTCCGCTTGCGCAGGAAGTGCGGCCGGCAGCGGCAGCTCCGGCTTTTCCGGATCGACGCGCGACACGAAGCAACCGCTCAACAGCAGCGGTAACAGGATTCCGGCTAGCAACACGCGACTACGCATTGACTTGACTCGCTTCGGTCTCCGGCTGCTCACCCTTGCGTCGCAGGCCGGCAATCCAACGGAAGAACAACGGCACGAAGAACGTCGCGATGAACGTTGCGGCCAGCATGCCGCCGATCACGCTCGTGCCGAGAGAATGCCTGCTTGCAGCGCCCGCGCCCGAGCTGACGGCGAGCGGCAGCACGCCGAAGATCAGCGTCATCGACGTCATGACGATCGGCCGGAAGCGCAGCTTCGCGCCCTCGACCGCGGCCTGCGCCAGCGGCATGCCCTCGTGATGTTTCATCATCGCGAACTCGACGATCAGAATTGCGTTCTTGGCCGCGAGCCCGACCAGCGTCAGCATGCCGATCTGGAAGTAGATGTCGTTTTGCAGGCCGCGCAGGAACACGGCCGTGAACGCGCCGAACGCCGCGAACGGCACCGCCAGGATCACCGCGAGCGGCAACGCCACGCGCTCGAATTGCGCGGCGAGAATCAGGAATACCATCAGCACGCCGAGCAGATAGACACCGTTGGACGCGCCGCCGCTGACCTTTTCCTGGTAGGCGGTGCCGGTCCAGGCAAACGTGTAACCCTTCGGCAGCACCTGGTGTGCCACCTCTTCCATCGCGGTGATCGCGTCGCCTGAGCTGTAGCCCTCGGCTGCGCTGCCGAGAATCTTCGCGGACGTGAACACGTTGAAGCGCTCGACGATCTCCGGACCCTTCACCTCGCGGATGTTTGCCAATGCCGTCAGCGGCACGAGCTCGCCCGACTTCGCCCGCACATAGACGTTACGGATGTCTTCGGGATACGCGCGGAAGCGCGGCTCCGACTGGAGCTGCACCTGGTAAACGCGGCCGGAACGGTTGAAGTCGTTCACGTACAGCGCGCCGAACGTGCTTTGCAGGGTATCGAACACCTCGGGCACCGACACGCCGAGCGTCATCGCTTTCTCGCGATCGAGATCGATGCGCATCTGCGGCACGTTGGCGCTGTAGGTCGTCTGCAAACTTTGTTTGGCGAGCTCCTTACGCTGCGCAGCCGCTGCGAGGAATTTCTGCACGACGTCGCCGAGCTCGTTGGCTGTTCCGCGCCCGCGCGACTGGATGTACATCTCGAAGCCACCCACGTTCGACAAGCCTTCGATCGGCGGCGGCTCGACGGCGAAGAAGAATGCGTCCTTGACCTTCGAGCCCGCGGCCATCACGGCCTGCACGACCGCATGCGGCGATTTCGACGGATCGCCGGTGCGCTCGTCCCACGGCTTGAGCGGCACCCAGACCAGACCAGCGTTGGTCTTGAACGAGAACGTCAGCGGATCCATGCCGGACATCGACATCGCGTTGGCGACGGCGGGATGCTGGCGCACTTCAGCAGTCACCGAGTCGAACGCCGCAGTGGTACGGCGCAAGGACGCCGCGTCCTGCAACATGCCGATGACGAATACGTAGCCCTGGTCCTCGGTCGGCGCCAGCGAGGTCGGCACGATGCGGAACAGGCCGATGATCGCGAGGATCATCACCCCGAACACGCCGGCCGCGATCGCGCTGCGCTTCATGACGAACTGCACGCCCTGCTCGTAGCGGTCCGTCATGCGCGCGAACCAGGCGTTGAACTTCATGAGAATCCGATGCTCGTGCTTGTCCTCGCGCTTGAGCATCAGCGCGCACAGCGCCGGTGTCAGCGTCAGCGCGACGAAACCCGAGATCACCACCGATACCGAGATCGTCACGGCGAACTGCCGGTACATCTCGCCGACGAGACCGCCGAGGAACGCGACCGGCAGGAACACCGCGGTCAGCACCAGCACGATCGCGATCACGGGGCGCGTCACTTCCTCCATTGCACGCATCGTTGCGGTTGCTGAGTCGATGTGCTCGGTGCGCATGTGGCGCTCGACGTTCTCGAGCACGACGATCGCGTCGTCGACCACGATGCCGATCGCCAGCACCATGCCGAACAGCGTCAATATGTTGATGGAGAAGCCGAACAGCAGCATCGCCGCGAACGTGCCTATCAGCGATACCGGCACCGCCAGCATCGGGATGAGGGTGGCACGCCAGTTGTGCAGGAACAGCAGCACCACGCAGAACACCAGGATCATCGCCTCGATCAGCGTCTTGACGACTTCCTTGATCGAGACCTTCACGTACTGGAGCGTGTCGTACGGAATCGTGTACGACATGCCCCTGGGAAAGTCGGCTTTCAGCTCTTCGAGCCGCGCCTGGATGGCGCCGCCGGTCTTCAGCGCGTTCGCGCCCGGTTGCAGGAAGATCGCGATCGGCACCGTCGGCTGGCCGTTGAGTTTCGGCGCGGAGCTGTAGTTCTGCGCGCCGAGCTCGACGCGCGCGACGTCCTTGAGCCGCACGAGCGCGCCCGCGTCCGTGGTGTGCACGATGATCTGCTCGAATTCCTCGGGCGTCGCCAGCCGGCCCTGCGCCTGCACCGAGAAGGTGAAGTCGACGTTCTCCGGCATCGGCTCGACGCCGACCCGGCCGCCGGCGAACTGCGAGTTCTGCGCCCGCACGGCGCCGATCACGTCCGACGCAGCCAGACCGAGCTGCGACAGCTTGTCGGGCTGCATCCAGATGCGGATCGAGTATTCCTGGCCCCACATCTGCGCATCGCCGACGCCCGGCACGCGCCGGATTTCATCGAGGATGTTCAGCGAGGCGTAATTGGTCAGCGCCAGCGGACTCTGACTGCCGTCCGGCGAATACATCGCAACCACCTGCAGGATGCTGGTGGACGCTTTGCGCACCACGATGCCTTGCCGGCGCACTTCTTCAGGCAGGCGCGGCACGGCGGCCTGGATGCGGTTGTTCACGTTGATCGCCGCGAGATCGGGATCCGAGCCGATCGCGAACGTGATGTTGATCATCAGCTGTCCGTCGCCCGAGTTGACGGACTGCATGTACAGCATGTTCTCGACGCCGTTGATCTCCTGCTCCAGCGGTGCCGCGACGGTTTCGGCGATCGTCTCGGCGGTCGCACCCGGATAGTGCGCGGCCAGCGTCACCATCGGCGGCACGATATTGGGATAGGCGGAGATCGGTAGCGCGCGCATGCCGCCGAGACCGGCGATCACGATGAACGCCGAGATGACGCAGGCGAAGATCGGCCGCGTGATGAAGAACTTCGAAATCATGCAGCCTCCTTGCGCGCGGCGGGCTGCGACTCGGCCTGCTGCGACTTGCGAGCCGCCTCCTCGGCCGATACAGCGCTCACCTGCGTGCCGGGCTGGAACACCTTGAGCACGCCTTCGACGATGTAACGATCGCCGGCCTGCAGGCCGTCGGTCACGATCACGTTGTTGCCCAGACCGCGGCCGATCTGCACTGGACGCATCTGCGCCTTGCTGTCCGCACCGACGACCCAGACGAACGAGCCTTGCGGACCCGACATCACGGCCTTGCGCGGCACGGACACAACGTTCGAGAGCTGAATGCCTTCGACCTTCGCGCGCAGGAACTGACCCGGCAGGAGCTGCGCATCCTTGTTCGGCAGCACGGCGCGCACGTGCACGGTGCCGGAGCTGCGGTCCACGGAGTTGTCGACGAAGGTGACCTGCGCCGGCTGCGGGTATTCGCTGCCGTCCTCGAGGACCAGCTTCGCGCCCGGCGGCGGCGTGCTCTTGTTGGCGGGCGCAAGACTGCTGCGGATCATGGCCGCCTCGGCCTCCGGCACGTCGAACTCGACGTACAGCGGATCGACCTGAACGATCTTGGTGAGCAGGCTCGACGCTTGATCGGTCGAGATCAGGCTGCCTTCGGAGAGAGTTTCGCGACTGGTCAGGCCGGTAATCGGCGCACGCACATCGGTGTATTCGAGATCGAGTTGCGCCATGCGCAGCTGCGACTCTGCAGACTGCAGGTTCGCCTGCGCGACTTCGAAGCCCGACACGGCTTCGTCGCGTCGGCTCTGGCTGACAGCGTTCTTCTCGAACAGAGGTAACACGCGATCCCGCTGGCGACGTGCTTCCTCCGCGCGCGCTTTGGCAACAGCAACTGCAGCGCGCGCCGAGTCCGCGCGCGCACGCACGGGCTCAGGATCGATCAGGAACATCGACTGGCCTTGCACGACGCGGGTGCCTTCCTGGAAGCGGCGCTTGAGCACGATGCCGCCCACACGCGCGCGCACTTCGACCTCGCGCGAACCGAAGGTGCGCGCGGGATACGTGAGCTCCAGAGGCACGGGCTTGCTCTCGACCGTCTGCACGGTCACTTCGGGCGCCGGCGGTGCCTGGTTCTGCTGCTGCTTGCCGCAGCCGACGAGCGTGAGGCTCGCAACGATGCTCACGGCAGCGGTCTTGAGAATTCGTAGCGTGGCAGTCGACATAAACATCACCTGTAAGACTCGTCGGCAATCTTCATCAGCTCGCGCACGACCTGTGCGCGCTGGTCTTCCGTAAACGGCGAGATGCGCAGCGACTCGCGCATCATCAAACCGTCGATCGCGAGCGTGACGATGGCCGCGCGCGCGAAGTCGGCACTCGATTCCGCCAGCTCGTTGTTGTTAGCAACCAGCCGCTCACGGATAACTTCCAGCAGCGTGAGATCGTTCGCCGCCGTCGCCAGCAGCGCAGCGCCCATCGCCTTGGAGCGCGGATCGCTGCCGAGAATGCCGACGATGCACGCCTTCAAATCGCGGCTGTGGTCCTGCTCACTGAAGCCGCCCTTCGCAGCCTCTATGCACTGCTCCTTGTTCTGCACGTAACGCTGCGCGAGCGCGCCGAGCAGCGACTCCTTGGACGGGAAGTGGTAGAGCAAACCGCCCTTGCTGACGCCGGCGGCCTGGGCCACGACATCCAGGATCAGGCGTGCGGCGCCGACCTCGGCGACAACTCGTTCGGCGGCTTCCAGAATCCGGTCGCGCGCCGGTCCGGGCACCGCATGTGCTTCTACCATTGGGGATTTTCCTGGGGTGGACAGTTCGTAAATCCGGGAACTGTACCGGCTGGACGGTATGCTAACCGTCCAGCCGGTACAGTGCAATGCGGGTCACCATCTTCTGTATCATCGCCAGCCGCGCGGGGATCGAGTGAGCGAGGCGCCTCTGGCCGAGGCAGTCATCGCCCTCAGGGACTATTCAATTCAGGAGCCCGCATGACCGAAGTCGGTACGTCCTGGTTTTCCAGCGGGCAGTTCCTGCCACACGGGCACTGCTATTTGTGGAGCCCGGGCGTGATGTGGATGAACGTCGTCGGCGACCTCTTGATCGCGATGGCGTACTTCACGATTCCGTTCGCACTGCTGTACATCGCGCGCCGACGCCGTGACCTGTCGTTCGACTGGCTCGTCGTCTGCTTCGGCGTGTTCGTCGTCGCCTGCGGCTTGACGTACGTCATGGACGTCTGGAACGTCTGGCACGCGCACTACTGGCTGCAGGGCATCGTCAAACTGCTCACGGCTGCGGCCTCGGTGCCCACGGCGATTCTGTTGTGGCGGTTCCTGCCCGGCATCCTGATGCTGCCGAGCCAGCGCCAGCTGCGCGACGCGAACGAATCGCTGGCGCGCGCCAACCGCGAGCTCGAAGCCTTCACCGCGTCCGTGTCGCACGATTTGCGCTCGCCGCTCACGACGATCGCCGGCCAGGCCGGACTGCTCGAGCTGTCGATGCCGGACGCGACCGACGAGCAGAAGCGTCGCCTGTCGCGCATCCAGGGCAGCGTGAAGCAGATGTCCGAGCTGATCGAGGCACTGCTGGTGCTGTCGCGCATTTCGCGCCAGACGCTGCATCGTGAGATCGTCGACGTCACCGCGCTGGCCGAAAGCATCGTGCAGGACATGCGCCAGAAGGAGCCGGCGCGCAACGTCGAGGTCGTGATCCAGCCGAACATGGCCGTGCATGGCGACCGCCGCCTGGTCGGCGACCTGTTCCAGAACCTGATCGGCAACGCCTGGAAATTCACCTCCAAGACCGCGCAGGCGCGCATCGAGATCGGGCAATCGAGCGGCGGCTCGCTCGCCACGCTGTACATCCGCGACAACGGCGCCGGCTTCGACATGACGTACGAGCAGAAGCTGTTCAAGCCCTTCCAGCGGCTGCACGGCGCGGCGGACTTCGACGGCTCGGGCGTCGGGCTCGCGACAGTCGCGCGCATCGTCGATCGCCATGGCGGGCGCATCTGGGCCGAGGGCAAGCCGAACGAAGGCGCGGTCTTCTACTTCACGCTGCCGACCGCGCCGATCACCGACGCGTTCATGGTTCATCAGCGCGCGCTGGCCTGAAACAGCCTGACCAGCATGATCGGCTGATCGTCGCCTGACCGGCATCCGGCGGCTTTTCGCCGGTTCGACTTAGCAGGGTGCCAGCGACGTGATTAGAATGCGCCGCTTTCCAGCCCGGCGAACGCATCCATGGCCTTCGACCAGAACGCTCTCGACAGTCTGCGCATAGAACGCAACAACGAGCCTGGCAGCTCGGGACCGAGCCCGCTGTACAAGTGGATCGTCATCGGCGTGCTCGTGCTCGCCGTTGCCATCGGCCTGTATGCCCTGTTGCGCGACAAAGCCATCGAAGTAGAGACGGCAACCGCCGTGCAGTCTTCGTCAAGCGGCGGTGGTGGCGGCGCGGCGGTCCTCAATGCATCCGGCTACGTCGTCGCGCGGCGCCAGGCGACAGTTTCCTCGAAGGTCACGGGCAAAGTCGCCGAGGTGTTGATCGAAGAAGGCATGGCAGTGAAGGAAGGCCAGCTGCTCGCACGCCTCGACGATACGACGACCAAGCCCATCTACGATCTCGCCCAGCGCCAGCTCGAGGCGGCGCGCAGGAATCTCAATGAAGTCGAGGTGCGCGTCGCCGAGGCAGAGCGCAACCTGCGCCGCACCGAACAGCTGCGCAACGACAAGCTCGTCAGCGAATTGGCGCTCGATCAAGCGCAATCTGAAGCGGCGGCGCTCAATGCTCGCCTCGAAGCGCTGCGTAGTGAAGTGAAGGTCGCCGAAGGCACCGTGCGCGTGCGCGCGCAGGATCTCGATGACCTGATGGTGCGCGCGCCGTTCACGGGCGTCGTCGTTTCGAAAGACGCGCAGCCTGGAGAGATGGTGTCGCCGATCTCCGCCGGCGGCGGCTTCACGCGCACCGGCATCGCCACCGTCGTCGACATGGACTCGCGTGAGATCGAGGTCGACGTCAACGAGGCGTTCATCAATCGCGTCAAGGCGAATCAGAAGACCGAGGCCGTGCTCGACGCTTATCCCGACTGGGTCATCCCGAGTCACGTGATCAACATCGTGCCGACTGCCGACCGCCAGAAGGCGACAGTGCGCGTACGCATCGGCTTCGACACGCTCGAGCCGCGCATCCTGCCCGACATGGGCGTGAAGGTGAGTTTCCTCGAAGACCGCCAGGTCGAGGGTACGCAACAGGCCGCTGCGCCGCGTCCCTCCGTGCGCATTCCATCGGCCGCCGTGATGAAAGACGGCGATACGAGCTTCGTCTGGCGTGTGACGGACGGCGCGATCGAGCGCGTCGCGGTGCGCACGGGCGGCGAGCGTGATGGTCAGGTTGAAGTGTTGTCGGGCATCAACGCCGGGGATGTCGTGGTCGCAGCGCCGGTCGAAGGGCTGAGCGAAGGCGTCAAGGTCAAGAGCAAGAACGGTTGAGAGGTGAATCGTGGAGACTCTGGTACGGCTGCGGCAGGTTGCAAAGGACTACAAGCGTGGCGCGGAGACCGTGCACGTGCTTCATCAGCTCGACCTGGACATCCCGAAAGGAGATTTCCTCGCGCTGATGGGACCGTCGGGCTCCGGCAAGTCGACGCTGCTGAATCTGATCGGCGGCCTGGACCGCCCGAGCTCCGGCACGATCGAGATCGCCGGCCAGCGCACCGACTCGCTCAGCGACGGCGCGCTCGGCAAATGGCGCGCGAATCACGTCGGCTTCGTGTTCCAGATGTACAACCTGTTGCCGGTGTTGACGGCCGAGCGCAACGTCGAGTTGCCGCTGCTCCTGACTTCGTTGTCGTCGGGGGATCGTCACAAGCGCGTCAGTGCCGCGCTCAGCCTCGTCGGACTGAGCGAGCGCGCCAAGCACAAGCCGCGTGAGCTGTCGGGCGGCCAGGAACAGCGCGTCGGCATCGCGCGCGCGATCGTTTCCGATCCCACGCTGCTGTTGTGCGACGAGCCCACGGGCGACCTCGATCGCAAGTCGGGCGACGAGATTCTCGATCTGTTGCAAGCGCTGAATACGCAGCAGGGCAAGACCATCATCATGGTCACGCACGATCCGCACGCTGCGGCTCGCGCCAAGCACGTGCTGCATCTCAACAAGGGACAGCTCACGACGGAAGCGGTTGCGTAAGCCATGTTCAAGCATCTGCCGCTGCTGTGGGCGAACCTCGGGCGCAAGAAACTGCGCACCGGGCTGACGCTCGCCTCGATTGTCGTCGCCTTCCTGCTGTTCGGCCTGATGCAGACGCTGCGCGTCGCGCTCACGGGCAGCCCGGAAATGGCCGGCGTGGATCGGCTCATCACGATCCACAAGGTAGCGATCATCAATCCGATTCCGCTGGCCTACCTGTCCCGCGTGCGCGCGCTGCCGGGCGTGAAGTACGCAACATCGCAGGCATGGTTTGGCGGTATCTACCAGGAAGACAAGAACCAGCTCGCCGCGTTGGCGGTCGACGTGCCGTCGTTCTTCCTAGTCTACAACGACTACACGTTGCCACCGGACCAGAAGAAAGCGTTCGAGCAGGACCGCACTGCGATGATCGTCGGCAGCGCCGTCGCTGAGCGCTTCAAATGGAAGATCGGCGACACCGTGCCGATCCGCTCGAACATCTGGACCAAGAAGGACGGCAGCAACGTCTGGCCGATGAAAATCGCCGGGATCTACACCGCGACGACCGGCGACAACCAGAGCATCTACTTCCACCAGGAGTACCTGGACGAGTCACGCACGATCGGCAAGAACACCTTCCATATGATCATCGAGCGACTGGAGGACCGGAATCGTTCCGCCGAGATCGCGCGCAACATCGATGCGCTGTTCGCGAACTCCTCGACCGAGACCAAGACAGCCACCGAGAGCGCGTTCATCCAGGGCTTCGCCAACCAGATGGGCAACATCGGCGCGCTGATCACCGGCGTCGCGGCCGCGGTGTTCTTCACGATGCTGCTGGTCACCGCGAACACCATGGGTCAGTCGATCCGCGAGCGGCTGAACGAGATCGGCGTGATGAAGACGCTCTGCTACTCGAACTTCATCGTCTCGTCATTGGTGATCGGCGAGGCGTTGCTGGTGACGACGCTCGGCGCAGCCATCGGACTCGGGCTAGCCGCGTTGACCTCGCTGGGGATGGCGAAGGGCCTGGCGCAATTCTTCCCGGTGCTCGGCATGCCCGCGACGACCTACGCGGTCGGCGCGGTGCTCGTGGTCGTGCTCGGCGGGCTGGCGGCAGCGCAGCCTTCGATGCAGGCCGCGCGGCTGAAGATCGTCGATGCGTTGAGAAAGGTGTGACATGGCCGGCAGCGCAATGACTCAGATCTCCGCGATCACCTCGATGAACCTGCGCAACATATCGGAGCGCCTGACCTCATCCGTCGTCGCGCTCGTTGGCATCGCGGGCGTCGTCATGGTGCTCATCGGCGTGCTGTCGATCAGCGCCGGCTTCCGCGCCGTCCTGACATTGTCAGGCGCGCGCGATGTGGCAATCGTCCTGCGCAGCGGCGCTACCGACGAGATGGGCAGCGGTCTCACGCTGGAGCAGACCAAGATCATCGCGGACGCGAAGAACATCGCGCGCGATGCGCAGGGCTCGATCGCCTCGCCTGAGCTCTACGTGATCGTCGACATTCCGCTGAAGCGCACCGTGACGCCGGCAAACGTGCCGCTGCGCGGCGTCGGTCCGCAGGCGCCGCAGCTGCGCCAGAACTTCCACATCGTCGAAGGCCGCAACTTCACGCCCGGCACGTTCGAGATCATCGCCGGCCGCGGTGCAAGCCAGCAGTTCGCCGGCCTCACAGTGGGCAACAAGCTGCGCTGGGGCACGACGGACTGGACCGTCGTCGGCATCTTCGAGGACCGCGGCAGCGTTGCCGAATCGGAAGTGTGGACGGACGTGACCGTGCTGCAGGGCGCATACAACCGCGGTACTACGTTTCAATCCATGCGCGTGAAGCTCACCAGCCCTGAAGCCTACCGCGCGTTCGAGGATGCGCTGACGACGGACCCGCGGCTCAACGTGCGGATGTTCACGGAGCGTGAGTATTACGAGAAGCAGTCACGCTTGCTGATCGCGCTCGTCAGCACGATCGGTACCGTGATCGCGGTGCTGATGGGCCTCGGCGCGGTGTTCGCGGCCCTGAACACGATGTACTCAGCAGTGTCGACGCGCACTCGCGAGATCGCCACGCTGCGCGCACTCGGCTTCGGCGCCGCGCCGGTGGTCGTGTCCGTGCTGACGGAAGCGCTGCTGATCGGCCTGGTCGGCGGCGTCCTCGGCGCGCTGATCTCGTACTTCGCCTTTAACGGTGTGCGCGCATCTACGATGAACTTCTCGACGTTCAGCCAGATTACCTTCGCGTTCCAGGTGACGCCGACGGTGCTGGTGCTGGGGTTGGTGTACGCGCTGATTCTCGGCTTCGTCGGCGGCTTGCTGCCGAGCCTGCGCGCCGCCCGACTGCCGATTACTACCGGACTGCGCGAGCTCTGAGTACGCAAGACTGTCGGGCTGAAGCCCGACCTACAGGACGATGCCCGAGCTACCCGACGTCACGGTCTACCTCGAAGCCCTCGAGGCCCGTCTGCTCGGGCAAACTCTCGAGCGGGCAGTTCTCAAGAATCCGTTCCTGCTGCGCACCGCCGACCCGCCGCTGCAATCCTGCGAAGGTCATCGCGTCGTAGCACTACGTCGCGTCGGCAAACGCATCGCGATCGGCTTCGACAACGATCGCTGGCTGCTGATCCACCTGATGATCGCGGGGCGCTTGCACTGGTACGACAAAGCGCACACGGGCGCGGTGCGCGCGTCGCTGCTCTCGCTCCAGTTCACGAACGGTACGCTCACGCTGACTGAAGCCGGCACGAAACGGCGCGCGTCATTGCATGTGTTGAGCAGCGCTGCGCAACTGGCGGATCACGATCGCGGCGGCGTTGAAGTTCTCGGCATCGATCCCGCACTGTTCCGCGAGCGACTCTCGCGGACCAATCACACGCTCAAGCGCGCGTTGACCGATCCCACGATCCTGAGCGGCATCGGCAACGCGTACTCCGATGAGGTCCTGCATCGCGCCCGCCTTTCACCGACCGCGCAA
Source organism: Steroidobacteraceae bacterium (assembly GCA_035493235.1). Classification (GTDB taxonomy): domain Bacteria; phylum Pseudomonadota; class Gammaproteobacteria; order Steroidobacterales; family Steroidobacteraceae; genus Steroidobacter. The sequence continues at coordinate 8,590 of DATJIP010000250.1, read as the reverse complement.
ACGCGCCATCTGAGCGACGCCGAGTGGCAACGCTTGCACGAAGCAACCCAGGCGACGCTGACCGACTGGATCGAACGTCTGCGCGCCGACGCCGCCGGTACGTTTCCCGAGAAAGTGACTGCATTCCGTAAGGACATGGCGGTCCATGGCCGTTATGGCAAGCCTTGCCCCGTCTGCGGCACGGCCATCCAGCGCATTCGTTACGCAGAAAACGAAACGAACTATTGCCCGCGCTGCCAGACCGGCGGCAAGCTACTCGCCGACCGCTCGCTTTCGCGGCTGCTCAAGGACGACTGGCCGAAGACGATCGAGGCGCTGGAAAACCAGCGAAAGCCGTGAGCCACCGACCTGTCCTGTACTGCACGCATCGCCCCGGACCGCCGCTCGATCGCTTCGTCGATCAGCTCTGGTACTGGGAAGGCGTGCCGCCTGCGCATGACAAAGATCGGCTGCTGCCGGGCGGCAGCTGTGGACTGATCGTCAACCTGATCGAAGACGAGAACCGACTGTACAGCGGACCGGACGATGGCGTCGTCAATCGTCTGCCCGGCGCAGTGCTGAGCGCTGCGTACTCACGCTACTTCGTCATCGACACGCGCGAGCAACGCGCCAACGTCGGCGTGCGCTTTCACCCGGGTGGCACGTGGCCCTTCTTCGACCCCGCGGGCGATGAGCTGCGCGATCAGCACGTCGCACTGCGCGATCTATGGGGCTCGGCGGGCGACACTCTGCGCGAGCGTCTGCTTGCAGCGCCGACGCCGCGCGCAAAACTCGCGCTGCTGGAAGCGGAGCTGCTCGAGCGCGCAATCCGTCCGCTGCACCGTCGTGCCGAAGTCGATTTCGCGCTCGCCCGTCTCAGCGCGGCGCCGAACGACCACTCTATCGCGATGCTCAGCGAGCACGTCGGACTGAGTGCGCGTCGATTCACGCGACTGTTCACGCTGGAAGTCGGCTTGACGCCGAAGGTCTATGCCCGCATCCAGCGCTTCCAGCACGCACTGGACTGCATGCTGCAGTCGAACGGCAGCGATTGGACCGACGTGGCGCAGACCTGCGGGTACTTCGATCAATCGCACTTCATTCGCGAGTGCCGCTCGCTGTCCGGGTTCACGCCCACCGAGCTCGCCGCACGGCGTATCGGCGACAGCGACCACATCGCTCTGTCCTGAAATATCGCAGGCCGCGCATCCATGACCGAACCCACGACCCACGGGCACCGACGCGCTGCGTTCGCGTTCGTCTTCGTCACCGTCCTGCTCGACATGTTCGCGATCGGCATCATCATCCCGGTGCTGCCGCGACTGGTCGAAGACTTCATGGGCGGCGATACCGCGCGCGCCGCGATGATCTACGGCATCTTCGGCACCGCCTGGGCGTTGATGCAGTTCCTGTTCATGCCCGTGCTCGGCTCGCTGTCGGACCGGCTCGGCCGGCGGCCGATCATCCTGCTGTCGAACTTCGGCCTCGGCCTCGACTACGTGCTGATGGCGCTCGCGCCCAACCTCCGCTGGCTCTTCGTCGGCCGCGTGATTTCCGGCATCACTGCAGCGAGCGTCAGCACGGCCGGTGCGTACATCGCAGACGTCACTCCAGCCGAGCAGCGCGCCGCGAAGTTCGGTCTGCTCGGCGCCGCGTTCGGTGCCGGCTTCGTCGTCGGCCCGGCGCTCGGCGGTCTGCTCGGCGACATCAGCCCGCGCCTGCCGTTCTGGGTCGCAGCCGGTCTCAGCCTCACCAACGGGCTCTATGGCCTGTTCGTGTTGCCCGAATCGCTGCCGCGCGAGCGACGCTCGCCGTTCTCATGGCGCAAGGCGAATCCGATCGGCGCCCTCAAGCTCCTGCGTTCGCATCACGAGTTGTGGGGACTCTCCGGCGTGACCTTCCTCAGCAACCTGGCGCACGCCGCGTTGCCGAGTACCGCCGTGCTCTACATGGGCTATCGCTATGACTGGGACGCGAAGAAGGTGGGCTTGCTGCTTGGTGGCGTCGGCGTGTGCCAGATCATCGTCAACGCGCTGCTGGTAAGTCGTGTGGTCAAGGCGATCGGCGAACGCCAGACGATCGTGGTCGGACTGGTCGCCGGCGCGGCCGGCTTCACGATCCAGGCCATGGCACCGAATGGCGCGGTGTACGCCGTCGGCATAGTCGTGATGTCGCTGTGGTCGTTGATGAACCCGGCGCTGCAAGGCTGGATGACGCGACTCGTGAGCCCGTCCGAGCAGGGTCGGCTGCAGGGTGCGAACGGCAGCGTGCTCGGCATCGCCACGTTGATCGGCCCCATCCTGTTCACCCAGACGTTCGCGAATTTCATCGGCCCGCATCGCGACTGGCATCTGCCCGGCGCACCCTTCCTGCTTTCGGCGCTCCTGCTCGTCAGCGCTCTGAGCGTCGCGCTGCGCGTGATGGCGACGCGTCTGCAGAGCGTGCCGGCCGCGAATCAGTAATCGACTGTTGATCGCTAATCGTGCGCGCGACGTGCGTTCTGCACATCGCGAGTGCAAATCGTTGCGTCCGTCAGCGCTTAGCCCCGATTTTCGCGGCTCGCGCGCTGGCACAGGAAGTGCATTGCAGTGAGCGAGTCTGACCGATTTAAACTTGCTGACGAAGGTGGTTGACCATCCCCCTGAGCCACTTCGAATGCAGACGTGCGCGATGGCGACATCGCGCACGTTATTTTTATCGCTCTCCGACCAGCCACTGCGGCACGAGCGGCCACAGCGTCGGCTCGAACTGCGGACGGAAAAAACCGAAGTGACCGATGCGCGGCGCGCCGATGTCACGCGGCGCGATACGCTGATATTCAATCGGTGCGTTGACGTACAACCGATGCAGTGAGCGGATGCCCTGCTCCGACATCATCTCGTCGTCCGTGAAGGACAGCGACAACATTGGCGTGCGCACCGCCTCGTACGAGCGACGCACGCGCTCGCCTTCGACGCCGACGACGTACTCGCGATTGAGGCACCAGCGACGCCACTGCGCCATCACGCCGCGCGGCAGGTCGCCGACTTTGCGTAGCCGCTTGCCGGGGAAGTAGCCGACGACGCGCAGCGCCAACGGCACGACCACGAACCAGAGCCACCACACGAACCGCCGCGTCTGCCAGCTGTTCTCGAGCCAATAGCCGTTGCCGGTCGCAATCGTGATCGCGCGATCGATGTGCTCGCGATTCGGAATGAGCCCGAGCAGCTGGCCGCCGAGACTATGGCCGACCCAGTAGAGCGGCACACTGGGCGCCTGCGCTTTCATGAAGTCGATGACTGCCGCGCAGTCCTGCGTCGCCCAGTCGCGGATGTCGATCTCGAAGCCGCGCAGCGTCGGCGGCGCCGATTGACCGATGCCGCGATAGTCGAAGGTCGCGGCGAGATAGCCGCGCGCCGCGAGCCATTCGGCAAAGCGCGAGTAGTAGCTCTGCGTGACGCCCATCGCGGAGGGCAGAACGATCACGGCACGCGGCGCGCCGGCGGGCTCGAACGTGCGCAGAACGAGGGAAGCACTGCCCTGCAGGCGAATGGTGTGATGCATGAGCGGCAGCTTACTATTCGTGCGTCCCGGGTCACAAAGTACCAGCCATGCTCGTTTCCGCAGCCATCGACAGCCGCATCAGTTGTCGCGAATTCCTCGGCACGCCCGTGCCGAAGCAGGTCGTCGTCGAGATCCTCGAAACGGCGAAGCGCGCGCCGTCGGGCGGCAACTTGCAGCCGTGGCGCGTCGACGTGCTCACGGGCGCGCCGCTCGCGGAGTTTCTCGCCGGCATCCGCGCGAAGCAGCGCACACAGCCGGCAGGCGAAGGCACCGAGTACAACGTGTATCCGCCGAACCTGCACGATCCGTATCGCTCGCGGCGTTTCAAATGCGGCGAGGATCTATATGGGCTGCTCGGCATCCCGCGCGAGAACAAGCCCGCACGTCTTGCGAACTTCGCACGCAACTACGAGTTGTTCGGCGCGCCTGTGGCGTTGTTCTTCTCGATCGATCGCCGCATGGGCCAGGACCAATGGGCCGACGTCGGCATGTTCATGCAGAACATCATGCTGCTCGCACGCGAGCGCGGGCTACACACCTGCGCGCAGGAAGCGTGGGCGATCTGGCACAAGAGCGTCGCGGAATTTCTGCAGCTGCCGGCGGATCACATGCTCTTCTGCGGCATGGCGCTCGGCCACATGGATGAGCGGGCTCCCGCAAACAAGCTGCGCACAGAGCGTGCGCAGCTTGCCGAGTTTGCGACCCTACGGGGCTTCGACTAGAACCTGAATCCCAACACCAGGCCGTACGTGCGCGGATCCAGCGCGAACACGTTCGTGAACAGACCCGACGACGCGTCGGTCACGTACATGCCGGTGATGTTGTCGTCATCCATCGCGTTGTTGACGTAGCCGCGCACGAACCAGCTGTTGCTGGCCGAGCTCAGCTCCACTTGCGCGTTGACCACATCCCACGCGTCGATCTTGTCGATCGGCCGGTTGAAGATGCGGGCGTAGAACTGGTCGCGCCAGTAGTAATCCGCGCGCGCAGTCAGGTTCATGCTGCTGCCGAGATGGAACGTGTACTGCGCGCCGACCTTGAACGACCACTCCGGCGTGCCCTGCAACGACTTGCCGTCGAGATTCGCGGCGATGCCGTCCTGCACCGGCAAACCGTTCTCGGCCATCGCTCCGCAGAAGCCGAAGGGGCCGCCGACCGCCGCCGGCAGCACCAGCCCGAACTGACGAGCGGTGGGAAGCGCAGCCGTCGCGAGCACGCAGTTCGAGCCGTCCGAGATGTCCTTGATGTTGGTCCAGGCCGGATCGCCGTTGCTCGGATCGCGCGGATCGATGCTGCTGAAGTCTTTGATCTTCGTCTTGAGGTACGCGAAGTTCGCGTCGATCAGCAGATCGTTCACCGGGCTGAACACGAACTCCCCTTCCAGGCCGTAGATGTCCGCGTCCACGTTCTCGTTGACTGAGGTGCGCGCGACGATCTTCGAAACCTGCAACGCGTCGTACTGGTAGTAGAACGCTGTGAGGTTCGCCTGCACCCGGCCACCGGCGAGCAGGTTCTTCGAGCCGACTTCGAACGAATTCACGAACTCCGGATCGTAGACTTCCGGCGTGCCCGCGAACTGCGGCAGGCTGCGATCGAGCGGCGGATTGAAGCCGCCCGCTTTGTAGCCACGCGAGAAGAACGCGTACAGCGTCGAGTCGTCGAACCAACCCGGCTTGATGTCCAAGCCGAAGCGGCCCGTGAACTCGTTGAACGTCGTCTCATCGACGCGGAAGTCGTTGAACTGCGTCGATGACGGCGGCACGCCCACCGGCACGGAGAACAGCATCTGCCGGTCTTTCACGCCTTTTTCGTCGTGCGTGTAGCGCAGGCCCAGCGTCCACTTCAGTTTGTCGGTCGCATCCCAGTAGACCTCGCCGAACGCCGCGCTCGACTTCAGCGATGCATCGGGCGTCGCGTTGATGTAGTACGGCGGCGCCGAGTTCAGGAACGGCGTGAACGGCGCCGTCACCTGTGCCCAATAGTCGAGCTCGCTGGTCACAACGTAGTAGTTCGTGTCGTCGTGGCTGTCGAGATAGAACAGGCCGAACTGGAAGTTCCACGGGCCCTCGAACTCCGTCGATAGGCGCACCTCGGCCGAATACTGATGGGCGTCCTGGTCCGACTGGTCGTAGTTGCGAGAGAACACGCCGCCGTCGCGTACATGTCCGGCGAGCGAGCCGAGCAGCGTCGAGCTGTCGATCTCGCTGATCGGGATGCTGCCGCCGAACGCTGGCACCGCCGGTCCGTTGTACGGCAGACCAGCGATGGTCCAGTTGTAATCGGTCTGCGACTTGAAGGTCGTCTCCTGATAGCCGCCGATCATCGTCAGCGTCGCCGGCCCGAAGTCGTACGAGAACTCGAGCGTGCCGATCGTCTCGTCGGCGTGGTACGTCGGGTCGTACTCGGCGAACGTCTTGTGCAGATCGGCCGGCACGGGCGAGCCCGTGTTGACGTCGGTACCGGTGTTGATCAGCGCGGGCGGCAACGGAAAGCCCGCGAACGTGCCGTCCGGAGTGCCGTCGCCGAGATCGAGCAGCAGCGGTCCCCACTCGCCGAGGATGCCGCCGAGCGTGCCGCGCATGTTGCCCGCTTCGAACGCCAGCTTGTCCGGCAGACAGCCGAGCGCGCCGGCCGGATCGTGATGGCACATCTGCTTGGTGACGCGCGAGCGGTGCGAGTCTTCCTTGTAGTGATTGATCATCAGCGTGAGATCGGTCGCCTCGTTCGGCGTAAAGCGCAACGCGCCGCGCGCCGACCATTGATCGCGATCGTCGATGTCGTTGCCGGTCGCGAGATTCTCGGTGAAGCCATCACGCGTGTAGGTGATGCCGGCGAAGCGCGCGGCGACGGTGTCGCCGAGCGGGATGTTCACCATGCCTTTCGCTTTGAGCGCGTTGTAGTTGCCGGCTTCCAGCTCGACGTTGCCCGCAAAGTCCTTCTCCGGCTTGCGCGCGATGACGTTGACTGCGCCGCCGGTCGCGTTGCGCCCGTACAGAGTGCCCTGCGGACCGCGCAGCACCTCGACGCGCTGCACGTCGAAGTACTCGGTCTCGAACAACCGCGGGTTCTTGACCGGCATCGAGTTGAAGTGCTGCTCGACGCCCGAATCGCCGCTGGCCGCGACCGACGACACGCCGATGCCGCGGATCTGGAAGTTCGAGCCGGTGAAGTTCGTCTTGGTGAACGAGACGTTCGGCACGTTCAATTGCAGGTCGGTCGCCTGGTCGATCTGCCGGCGTTCGAGCGCCTCGCCGCTGAAGGCGGCGACTGCGATCGGCACGTCGATCAGATTCTCCTCGCGCCGCTGTGCGGTCACGATGACGACATCGATGACTTGCGTGTCCTTGGTCGAGTTGGGTGTCTGCGCGTGGCCGGCCCGAGCACCAGCCAAAGTCGAAGCAATGGCGAACGCGAGCGCAGCCGCGCGTCGCACACGGATGTGATCCCCCGAGCTCATCTGTGACTCCTTCTTGCTGTTGTGCTTGACGGATCCCGGATCAAGCTCGAGTACGCGCTCGCCCTGATCGGAAGCCGCACCTGAACAGTCTCGTTCGAAGCTGAAGTATGTCACTTTGGCCACGCTGTCCAAACACTAGACCGGCCATCTGAGCAAAATTCGAATAGCGGGAATGTCCTTCGAGGGTCTCGTTACGCCAGTTCCGCAGAGCGCCCGGCAGCTCGCCAGCAGCAGCGGCCAACTGCCTGGCGGCGGCTGTTGCTAATAGGAGACACCGCGCTCGCCAAGGCCGAAAACCAGCCTGTATGATGTCGGCCGCTGGCAACGGAGCCGGCATTTTCCTCCACCCTTCGGAGATCCTTGCATGCAACGACGCATATTGAGCGGACTGGCGGCCCTGGCCGCTGCGCTGCCGCTCGCGAGTCACGCTGAGACGATGAACTACTCCTACGCGGAGTTGGGCTACGTCGACGCGGAGTTGGACGGCGGCGGCTTCCACGTAGACGGCGACGGCTTCGCGCTGCGCGGCTCGCTGGCTGTGCATCCGAACTACTTCGTGTTCGCCAACTATCAGGACCTGGGCTTCGACGGCGGCGTCGACACTTCGCTGCTGGAAGTCGGCGGCGGCGGTCATTGGCCGCTCAACGACAAGGTCGACATCATCGGCAAAGTGGGTATCACCAAGGCCGAGATCGACGCGGGACGGTTCGATGCGGACGACGACGGCTTGCTGCTGGGCGCACGAATCCGCGGCATCGTCGCGCCGAAGTTCGAGCTGGAAGCAGGCTTCGACTACCGCGATCTCGATGAAGCCGGCGACGACACGACGATCGTGTTCGACGGCCGCTATTTCTTCATCGACAACCTGGCTGGCGGGTTGAGCGTGGCGATCGGCGACGACGACACCCTGTGGGGACTGAACCTGCGCTACACGTTCTAATCGAGGGAGATTGTCGGGCTGAAGCCCGACCTACAGCGCATCAATAGACGTCGGTTCATGGGCTGTAGGTCGGGCTTTAGCCCGACGCCGGTTCCGCTCAGAAATCCGCGAATTTCGCCTCGATGATCTCCGCCTCGGCCGCACAGCCGATCTCCCGCACCGAATTCGGCCCCGGGAAGAACTGGTCCTGCAGATCCTTGCCGCCGGCTGCGCGCCACTTCACCGTGGTCGCCACGGTCTTGAAGGTATGGGTGTTCGTCAGCCACAGGCGATTGTTCTGCGCGTCGCACGCGCCTTCGAGCTTCAACGAAACGAAAGACGCCGCGGCCGCCTCGTCGGCTGCCTTGAGCCCGGCCGAAGCCGTCATCGACCCCAAGAGGATGAAAGCTGCGATCTGCGCCGCTCTGCTCACAAACTACCCCTCCCGGCGCCGCCCGCGAGCGCGCCACCAACCCCCTCGCCCAATCCCCGCGCGCCCGGATCGTTGTAATGAAGTGTCAACGTCCGCGCTGCGGCACGAAATATAGACTTCATGGACTCAAAAGTAACGCGCTGACCTTGTCCGCCGGCTGAACGCGCCGGCGCCAAGCGTGACGCCGATCACACTTTTCACGCGCGCCGTCCGCCCACGCCCGACAGACGTACGACTTCGCCGTAGTGCCGGATGCGGC
>DATJIP010000249.1:0-4833 GCA_035493235.1 Steroidobacteraceae bacterium | reverse complement strand
GTTCGAGAAGACCGACGAGGCGATTGCGATGGCGGTGATGTACACCGCGAACCATCTCAAGGTGCGGGCGATCGTCGCGCTGACCGAGTCGGGCTCGACGCCGCTGTGGATGTCGCGTATCCGCTCGGACATTCCCATCTATGCCTTCACGCGTCACGAAGTGACGCGTCGCCGGGTGATGCTGTATCGAGGCGTGTACCCGGTGACATTCGACATCACGCATACCAACGCGCAAGCCTTGTACGCGGACATCTTCAAGCTGATGTTGCGGACCAAGATGGTCGATCCGGGCGACCGCATCATCCTCACCAAGGGTGAGCTGACCGGCGTGTCCGGCAAGACCAACGCGATGAAGATCCTCGAAGTGCGGGCCTGACGGGCCCGTCGCATGCGCCCGCTCAGAATCGCCAGCTACACAGCGCTAGCGATTGCCACGCTCGCGGTCGTCGCCAGTCTTGCCGTTTATCTCACGCTGCGCGCCAGCCTCCCGCAGCTCGACGGCGAAGTTGCTGCGCCCACTCTCAAGGCCGGCGCGACCATTGCGCGCGACGAGCAGGGCACGCCGACGATTCGCGCGACCTCGCGCCGCGACCTGGCCTTCGCGACCGGCTATGCGCACGGTCAGGATCGCTTCTTCCAGATGGATCTCATGCGGCGCGCTGCTGCGGGCGAGCTCGCGGAGCTGCTCGGCAAGCCGGTGCTGGATCTCGACGAGAAGTACCGGATGCACGACTTTCGCCGCATCGCGCGCGCGATCGTGCAGGACAGCCCCGCTGCTGATCGCGAGCTGCTGGAGGCGTACACGGCCGGAGTCAATCTTGCGTTGACCGACGCCGGCGCGCGGCCGTGGGAATACACGCTGTTGCGAAGCAAGCCGGTGCCGTGGCGCGTCGAAGACTCGGTGCTGGTCGCCTACTCGATGTATCTCAACCTCAACGACTCGAGCGGAGCCGAGGAGCTGGCCCGCGCGCAGTTGAGCGAGACACTGCCGCGGCCGCTGTATCACTTTCTATATCCGCTCGGGACGGAGTGGGACGCGCCGATCCTCGGCAGCAGTGTGCAGACGCCGGCGATTCCTGGCGCGGACGTGTTCACTTTGCGTTCGTCGGCTGCGAGCACCGCTGCGCTCAATACTCCGCCGTCGCCGAGCGTGATGGAGGACGAACAGTTCGTTGGCAGCAACGGCTGGGTGGTTGCGGGTGCGCGCGCCAAAGACAACGCTGCGCTGCTTGCCAGCGACATGCATTTGACCTTGCGGCTGCCGCATATCTGGTATCGCGCACGCATGATTGTCGAGTCGGGAGCCGACGCGCGCGATCTGGTCGGCGTGACGTTGCCGGGTCTGCCGATGCTGGTCGCCGGCAGCAACGGTCACATCGCGTGGGGCTACACCAACAGCTACGGCGACTTCTCCGACCTCGTCACTGTGGAGCTGGATCCGGAAAAGCCCGAGAACTATTTGACGGACACCGGCTCCGAGCCGTTCGTGAATCGCGACGAGACGATCGAGGTCCGCGGCGGCGGCAAGGTCTACCTCGTCGTGCAGAGCACGCGCTGGGGCCCGATCATCGGTTACGACTCCGCGGATCGGCCGCTCGCGCTGCGCTGGACGGCGCACGATCAGCGCGCCACCAATCTGCGCATGTTCGATCTGGAGACGGCGAAGAACGTCGACGACGCGCTGCGCGTCGCGAATGGCGCCGGCGGTCCGGTACAGAACATCATGGTTGCCGACGCCGAGGGCCACATCGGCTGGTCGCTGATGGGGCAGGTGCCGGTGCGTTCGAGCTATGACTCGACCTTGCCGCATTCGTGGCGCGAGCCGGGCGGCGGCTGGACTGGCTGGCGCACACCCGAAGAGTACCCACGCGTCGTCGATCCGGCCTCGGGTCGATTGTGGACAGCCAATGCGCGCACGCTCGACACCGAAACGTGGCTCGCGTTCATGGGCGACGGCGGCTACGACCTGGGGGCGCGCGCGGCGCAGATCCGCGACGATCTGCTCGCGTTGCCGACCGCGACTGCCGCCGACATGGCGAACATTCAGCTCGACGATCGCGCGCTGTTCCTCGCGCGCTGGCGCGATCTGCTGCTCGATCTGCTGAAAGACGACGTTAGTGCGAAGAATCCGCTGCGCGCTCAGGCTCGCGACTTGATCGAGCACTGGTCCGGTCGGGCCGCGGTCGACGACGCGGGCTATCGCATCGTACGCGCAGCGCGCCTGCAGATTCGCAAAGACGTTTACGAGTCGCTAACTGCGCTCGCTCGCGAGCGCTTCCCGCACACCAGGTTCACGCCGTCGGCGCAATTCGAAGGGCCACTGTGGCAGCTCGTCACGCAGCGGCCCATGCATTTGCTCGATCCGCACTACGCCTCGTGGGACGCTGCGCTGCTCGCTTCGTTCGATCGTGTGCTCACGAGTCTGCAGACAGAGTGCAAGGAGCTGCGACGCTGCACCTGGGGCGAAGCCAACGTGCTGCAGATGAGGCACCCGCTGTCCGCTGCGTTGCCGCTCGCCAGTCATTGGCTCGACATGCCGGCGCAGGAGTTGCCGGGCGACGCGCAGATGCCGAGAGTGCAGGGCACTGCATTCGGCGCGTCGCAGCGGCTGGTGGTATCCCCGGGTCACGAAGCGCAGGGTTCCCTGCAGATGCCAGGGGGCCCGGTCGATCATCCGCTCTCGCCGTTCTACGGTGCGGGCCACGCCGCGTGGGCGCGCGGCGAGCCGACGCCGCTGCTGCCGGGCGCCGCGAAGCACACGCTGACGCTGCGTCCGGCTGCTGTAGACTCGAAATAGCAGCTGCTCTCTCCTGGAGATTCGATGTCCTCTCGTTTCAACGGCACCGACAGCTACGTTGCCACCGAAGATCTGATGATGGCGGTGAACGCGGCCGTGACACTTGGTCGCCCGCTGCTGGTGAAGGGCGAGCCCGGCACCGGCAAGACGCAGCTCGCGGAAGAGATCGCGGGCGCGTTGCAGCGGCCGCTCTATCGCTGGCACATCAAGTCGACGACGAAAGCCCAGCAGGGTCTGTACGAATACGACGCCGTCTCGCGGCTGCGCGATTCGCAGCTCGGCGAGGAGAAGGTGCACGACGTCGCCAACTACATCATCAAGGGGCGGCTCTGGGAGGCATTCGAGAGCGACGTGCAGCCGGTGCTGCTGGTCGACGAGATCGACAAGGCCGACATCGAATTTCCGAACGACCTGCTGCACGAGCTCGATCGCATGGAGTTCTATGTCTACGAGACGCGGCAGTGGATCAAGGCGACGCACCGCCCGATCATCGTCATCACCAGCAACAACGAGAAGGAGCTGCCGGATGCATTTCTGCGCCGCTGCTTCTTTCACTACATCCGCTTCCCGGATACGGCGACCATGGAGCGGATCGTCGGCGTGCATTATCCGAATCTGAAGAAAGAGCTGCTGGCGGAGGCGCTGACCGCATTCTTCAAGGTGCGCGAGATGCCGGGGCTGAAGAAGAAGCCGTCGACGTCCGAGCTGCTGGATTGGATCAAGCTGCTGCTCGCCGAAGACATTCCGCCGGAAGCTCTGCGAAGCGACGATCCGAAGAAGTCCATTCCGCCGCTGTACGGCGCGCTGCTGAAGAACGAGCAGGATGTGCATTTGTTCGAGCAGCTGGTGTTCCTGCATCGCCGCCAGCAGGGGCGTTGAGCCGGGCGCGCGCATGCTCATCCCGTTCTTCTTCAAGCTGCGCGAGGCCGGCGTGCCGGTCTCCATCACCGAGTTCCTGACGCTGCTCGCAGCGCTGCAGGCTCAGCTCGCGCAGTCCAGCGCCGAGGATTTCTATTTCCTGTCGCGCGCCTGCATGGTCAAGGACGAGCGGCATTTCGATCGTTTCGATCGCGCCTTCGCCGCGCACTTCAAGGGTGCGGAAGAGCTGTTCGAAGCGCTGCTCGCGCGCATTCCGCAGGAATGGCTGCAGAAGATGGCCGAGAAGACGCTCTCGGAAGAGGAGAAGGCGAAGATCGAAGCGCTCGGCGGCTGGGACCAGCTGATCGAGACGTTGAAGAAGCGCCTGGAAGAGCAGCAGCAGCGGCACCAGGGCGGCAACAAGTGGATCGGTACCGCCGGCACCTCGCCGTTCGGCGCCTACGGCTACAACCCGGAAGGCATCCGCATCGGTCAGGACGAATCGCGCAATCGCCGCGCGGTGAAGGTGTGGGATCGGCGCGAGTTCCGCAACCTCGACGATCAGATCGAGCTCGGCACGCGCAACATCAAGATCGCGCTGCGCAAGCTGCGGCGTTTCGCGCGCGAGGGTGCGGCCGATCAGCTCGACCTGGACGGCACGATCGACTCGACTGCGCGCAATGCGGGGCTGTTGGATCTGAAGTTCATCCCCGAGCGGCACAACGCCATCAAGGTGCTGCTGTTCCTCGACGTCGGCGGCTCGATGGACGATCACGTGCGGGTCTGCGAGGAGCTGTTCTCCGCCGCGCGCAGCGAGTTCAAGCATCTCGAGTATTTCTACTTCCACAACTTCGTGTACGAGAGCCTGTGGAAGGACAACCGGCGGCGCCACGTCGAGAAGATCCCGACGCTCGAGGTCATGCGCACCTACGGTCACGACTACAAGCTGATCTTCGTCGGCGACGCCACCATGAGCCCGTACGAGATCGTGCAGCCGGGCGGCAGCATCGAGCACTGGAATGAAGAGGCGGGCGCGTTATGGATGCAGCGGCTGGCAAAGACCTGGCCGCATCACGTGTGGCTCAATCCCGAGCCGCAGCAGCGGTGGGAGTACACGCCCTCGGTGCAGATTACCCGTGAGCTGGTGGAGGATCGCATGTTCCCGCTCACGCTCGGTG
>DATJIP010000248.1:0-7834 GCA_035493235.1 Steroidobacteraceae bacterium | reverse complement strand
CAGCAGGGCGGCACGCTGTCTCTCGACAAGGCGCGTGTGTGGGTCGATGTGTGGTCGTTCGAGGACGCGCTGACGCGTCCGGAGGCAGGCGCGACCGAAGTGATGCGCCTGTATCGCGGGGCGTTCCTCGCCGAGGACGATGGCGAGCCGTGGCCGGTCACGATGCGCGAGCGCTTGCGGGGCCGTTTCATTCATGCCGTCGCTGAGATCGGCAAGAAGCTCGAAGATGACAGTCGGCCCGAAGCGGCGATCGAATGTTATCTACGCGGCCTCGACGCTGATCCCGTCATCGAACAGTTCTACCAAGGACTCATGCGCTGCTACACGGCGCTCGAACGCAGAAGCGAAGCGCTGAGCGCGTATCAGCGGTTGAAACGAATGCTGTCGATCTCCCTCGGCGTCGCGCCGTCCGTGCAGACCGAACGGCTTTACCAGGCCCTCAAGAAGCAAGCGGTCGGCGGCTAGGCTGCGACGCTACTTCTCGTGGCGCCGCTGCAGGAACACCAGGTTCTGGTGTTCGCCATCCGCCAGCACCAGCTCGTTGCCGTTGCGAATCTCGTAGTCGAACACCAGTCCCAGGTCTTCGAGATCGATCTGGCGGCGACTCGCGCCGAAGTCGCCTTCGCTATCCAGCACGTGCGCCGACCCATCCTTCCTGTAATAACGGAAGCCGGCAGCAGGCGTGAACTCCAGGCGCTCGCTCGGCCGCAGGGTGGATCGACCCTGGACGCTGCGCACTTCCCACGTGCCCCAGAGTTTCGCGATCGGCGAGCGGTGCTGTCGCGGCTCGCCCGTGTGACCCGAGAGGAACGCGAACCGCTCTTCGAGCGAATAGGTGAGCAGGCGCTCCTTGTCGAAGTCCTGGTCCCTGTTGTTGCTCAGCCGGGTCGCGAGGTCGTGCACGAGCTGATAGGCCAGGTTCTGATCGTTCTCCATGTAATGTGCCGTGGTCGCCCGGCGCAGCACGGTGAATTCGTCGATCAGGGCGTGACCCAGCTTCATCGCGTCGCTCTGCTTCGCGGGCGGGGGGAACGCGTCGATGCGATCACGCTCGACGATTCCTGAGCTGACCGGGACGTACTGCAACTCCAGGGAAGCCAGCGGTGCGCCGCCAGCAAGCGGGCGCGCGGGCAAGTCCGGGCTCGCATGACTCTTGGCAAGCGCCACGAACATCGCGCCGCCTTTCGAGCTGAGGAACACCGTCGGTATCGTGATCTTCACCGTCCGCTCGTTCTGCCAGCCCATCAGACCGTCGGGTACGCCGTAGACGCCCGAAATGTTGTAGCCGGGTTGCGGTGTGATGCTGACTGCGAGGTCGTGAGCCAACTCGCTCACCATGAAGTCGAACTCGTCGCGGAACACCTGCTGCACGTCGTCCTCATCGCGCATGAAGAACAGATTGCCGCCGCGGACGCTGCCGATCGTGGTCGCCAGCTCGGCGTCGAACTGCACGCCGACGCCAATGGTCGTCAGACCGATGCCGTCGTGCGATGCCTCGCGCGCCATCGTCATGAAACCGAAGTCTTCCGTATTGCCGACGTTCGGTCGCTCGTCGGTAAACAGCATGACGCGGGTGACGCCTGCGAACTGCTTGCTGCTCTGTCTGGCCACTTCGTAGCCGAGCCGCAGACCTTCCTCCATTGCCGTCGAGCCTGCACTTTCGATCGCCTTGATGCTTCCGCGAATGAGCCCACGGCTCTGCGCGGTAACGTCGGTGGGCGCGAGATATACCTCCGCTTCGTCGCCGTAGAGCACGATCGAGATTCGATCGCCTTCTCGCATGTGGTCCAGGACCTCCAGCAGGCTGCTGCGTACCAGCGCCAGCGGCGCGCCATTCATCGAGCCCGACTTGTCGACGGTGGCGACGAGGTTGAGCGGCTTTCTATGCCAGCCTTCGCTCTGGATGTTGGTTGCAAAGCCGAGGCCGATCAGATAGCGCGCTTCCGGCTGCGCAATGAGGTTCGCATCGATCGAGTCCGCGACCAGACAGAACACCTGCGCACACGGCGTGCCGCTGTCCATGACGATGCTGTGCTCGCTGAGCAGCCCTTCGGCGGTGAACGTCTCCGGGTGCGGGATGCGCGACTGCTCGACTTCGCCGCGCAGATAGTTGACGTCCTTCGCTCCCCCTTGTGTCACGAACGAGCCCGTGACGACGACTTCCTGAATCTCCCGGTCGCGATCACGATCGTCGGGAACTGCGAGAGCCGAAGAAGATGTACCGAGGAAGAAGACTGCCAAAGCCAGCGCTGTCGCACGCGTGACGGACGTTCTCATGGTCGGCTCCCCTGGTCTTGTTGACGTTGCAATCGCCGCCGGAACGATTCGAGCCTATGCCTCGACGCTGCGCGTGGAGGATCAGAGAAAGTACGATGCCGGGATTCACCTGCCATTCAGATCAGCGGCATCGGCGCGTAGCCGAACATGCTTGTGCGAAGTGAGTTCAGCCGAAGTATGCTTTGCGCTCTTCACAAGCGGGTGAGGCCTTCTATGCTCTCGAATAACAAGCGTGCCGTGTCGTTCGCGTGTCTGGCAGCTGGCTTCCTGCTCAGCGGCTGCGACCAATCCATCAACAACTCGGGTTTGTCCGAGCCCAAGCTCACCGGCATGTACTGTGACGCGAAGGGAGATCAGGAAAAGAACTGCCAGGTCGGCGATGTGATTCTCACCGTCGCAGGTCGCGAGCGATTGCTCTGCGACTGGGCGTGGCAGGTCGCGCGTCAGCCGGGAAGCGATGAAGTCCTGTGCATCCTGCGCGGTGCGCCGCGCGAAGTGCGGCCGCCAATTCCAGGGGGACCCGAGAAATAGCCGCCAGAATCTGTCAAATCGGTCGATTCAGGCAGCCTTAAGCGATCGGTTTCTAGAGTGTGGGCCCATGGAAGGAGGAACGATCATGGCGACCCTGACCGAGATCGACATTGTGGACATGTTGGATTCGCGGAAAGTCTTCGACGCCTGCGACCTCAATGGCGACGGCTTCATCGACACCGCCGAATTCCACCTGCTGCTGGTGCAACTCGACGGCGACGTGACCAGCGCCGAATGTCAGCTCGATTTCGAGGCCGCCGATACGGAAGGCGACGGCTACATCGGCTTCAAGGAATTCGTCGCCTGGTGGACGAACTAATGCTCGTTCATGAGCTGGTCGTGGATGAGCTGATACGAGTCGGGGCCGATGGCCATCTTGCCCTGGAACGGCCGATCGAGGCTGATGATCACGAACAGCACCATCGCCACGAAGCCCGCTATACCGGCCATGAGGAAAGCCTGAAAGCGCACATCCTCGATGTGGAAGAACAGAGAGAGGAACAGGCAGCCCATCGAGCCGGGCAGCAGGACGAACCACATCACGCCCGGCAGCTCGGTGTGTACGGAATCGAGCCGCGCGTTGCGCGCCAGGACCAGACCGTTATAGGCGTCGAGCGTCGCAGCGTGGAGCAGCTTCTGCGCCTCTGATTTCGGCTCGAAGACGAAGAGCTGTGCCTGGAAGCGATTCAACCATTCCACGCCCATGTTCGGAACCTTCCCTTGCCGCTGCATGGGCCAGGCTTCCTCGATGACCTGCTTCGTATAGCCGCGCAACACGTTGCGCATCGAATCGCGTTCGTGTTCCGGGTAGCCGCCGAGGTCACGCCACAGGATCGAGATCGCAGTCGCCTCACTGGATACGGTGTCCGCGACCTGCGAATGCCGCGTCCATACGCTGACCGCGGTCAGCGCAGCGACCAACCCATAGAGCACCATTGCTGACTGCATCACTGCCGCGCCGAGAAACAGCGAAGCATCGGAGTCGATGCGCAGTCGCGGCAGGATCCACCGACGCAGCGCCCACAGGCTCGTCAGCGCGAAGCCGATCAGCCAGACGTTGAGGACGACGGCCAGCGCCCAGAGGGGCAGCGAGATCAGGAAATCGATCATGGGCTGTTGAATCTCCCAGCCCGCGGACGATAGCCGACGCACGCCGTCGCTGCCGTGCCCCAAACACTGATCGGCAACTTCGCGTCGCAAGTATCTACTTGGCGGTCGAGAAAGGATTCAGCGCTGATTCAAACGGAACGCACTATGATTGCCCCAAAGCTAGAACAAGCGGGGGCTCAATGGATTCGTCCGATCGACTCCACGCGCTGGATGGATTGCGTGCGTTCGCGCTCTTTCTGGGCATCTACTTTCACGCCAGCTTGTCGTTCATGCCGGGCCTGGACGAATGGGTCGTGACCGACACTTCGACCAGCGCCGCGATCTGGATCGTCTCCGGCTTCAGTCACCTGTTCCGGATGTCGCTGTTCTTCTTCATCGCCGGCTACTTCGCGCGGCTCGTCTACCATCGCAAGGGATTTCGCTACTTCGTGCGCGACCGCGCCAAGCGCATTGCGCTGCCGCTGGTGATGTTCCTGCCCGTGATGATTCCGCTGCTCGGTCTCATCTGGCAATGGGGTGCCGAGCAGAGCCACCGGTCGATCGTCGAGCCTCCGCCGGTGAGCGTGCGCAACTTTCCGCTGACACACCTGTGGTTTCTTTATGTTCTGCTGTGGATGTACGTGCTGGCGCTTGCGGGACGCTACGTCGTGGTCAGATGGCTCGATCGTGCCGAGCGTTTCCGGCAGTTCCTGGACCGGACGTTGCTCACGCTACTGAGGAAACGCGCAGCGCCTCTGGTCCTCGGCGTGCCGCTCGCGATCACGGCACTCGCAGTTCCCGAGTGGAATCCGGGAACGGCGATTCCCTCTCCCGACAAATCGCTCATTCCGCAACTCGTCCCGATGGTGGGGTTCGGCACAGCATTCGTCTTCGGCTGGCTGTGCCAGCGCAGTCTGGCAACGCTGACAACGATAACAGAGCGATCGACGTCATCAGGGTGGCTCACGTTGGCCTGCTTCGTCCTCACGTTCGCGGGCGGCGCCGGTCTCGCCAAGGGCGTGCCAGCGCAGTGGCTACCGCTGGTGCGATTCGCCACCGCGTTCTGCGTCGAGCTCACGATCTGGTACTGGAACATGTTCCTCATCGGCATGGCTCTCAAGCATCTTTCCGCGCCGAGCGCGCTGCGCAGGTATTGGGCGGATTCCTCGTACTGGTTGTACGTCGCGCATCTGCCGCTCGTCACCGCGCTGCAAGTGGTCGCCTTCCGCCTGCATTGGCATTGGAGCATCGAGCTGACGCTGATTCTGGCAATCAGCGCTGCACTCCTGCTCCTGAGCTATAAACTGTTCGTGCGATCGACCTGGCTGGGCGCGATCTTGAACGGTGCGCGCCGTCCACCACTGAAACTGGAACAATCCGTGGCGCCTGCTTGAGGACGTACGCATGCTGATGGCGCTTTTGATTCCGCTGGCACTTGCGGCGCTTTTCTACGCGGTGATGCTCACGCGCGCCGCTCTGGCCCGTCGCGCCGGGCCGGGCTTCGAAGCCATCGTGCTCGGCGTCATCACCAACTTCTTCGATACGCTCGGCGTCGGCTCGTTCGCGCCGACGATGGCCTGGCTCAAGTTTCGCCGGCTCGTGCCGGATCGTCTGATCCCGCGCACCATGCTCGCGGGACACACGTTGCCGGCGGTGGTGCAGGCGATCATCTTTCTCGTGCTGCTCGGCGTGCTGGTCGACCCGGTGCTGCTCATCGGCTGCGTGCTGGCAACGCTCGCGGGCGGATTGCTGGGAGTGTCGGTCGTCATCAGAACGAAAGTGTGGGTCGTGCAACTGGTCGTCGGCCTGGCGCTCATCCTCGCTGCCTGCATGTATGCCCTTACCAATCTGCACCTGATGCCGGGCGGCGGAACGGCAACGAGCCTGCCGCTGACGCTCATGCTGATCGCGATCGCCGCGAACTTCGTGTTTGGCCTGCTGCTGAACTTCGGAATCGGCAATTACGCGCCGACGTTGATCATGCTCAGCTTGATGGGCATGGACCCGCGACTGTGCTTCCCGATCATGGCTGCGGGTGCCGCGCTGACGGCATCCGGCGCGAGCATGCGCTATATAGCGATCGGCGAAATCGATCTACGGATTGCGATCGGAATAGCAGTGGGTGGGGTTCCCGCCACGCTCGTCGCCGCATTCATCGTGAAGAGCATGTCGCTGGAGACGTTGCGTTGGCTCGTGGTCGGCGTCGTGCTGTACGCCGCGGTCGTGATGCTGAGGGCGGCCGCGACTGGTCGAAAGGTCAGTACACAAGTCCTGGCGCCGCAATAAGATCCGCCAACCGAAGGGGAGGTCGTCATGGCAACCAACGGCCGAGCAGACCGCAAGTACTGCGCAATCCTCCTTTTCATGCTGTCGACCTCTTGCGCTCTGGCGCAGTCGGCGCCGGGCACTGACAGTCCGTCTACGGCCGAGCTCAAGCGACTGGTCGCCGCCGATCCCGCGTTCAAGCGCCTGCTGATCGCGTCGATCGAGCGAGCGAAACAAATCAATCCCGATCCGGTCACGAACCCGGCACAGTCGCTCGAGCAGTACTACGAATTCATTTCGTGGGCAGAGCGGGCATTGCCGGGCGACCTTGCCAAGGTGAAGCCGGACGCGACGCTCTACCAGCGCCTGGATCAGAGCCTCGGCTATCTCTACTACATCTGCGATCAGCCGCTCGATGAGTTGCAGGGCAGAGGGCTCTTCAACAACTCGCTGCAGTACGTCGAGCCCTTTGCCTCGTGGAACCGGGCCTTCGTGCGCTCCTGGGGGACAGTTCCTCAACACGCCGGCGTCCTGGAACAGCGAGTACCTGCGCCTGGCGCAAGCTGACCCGACGTTCGGACTGAATCGCGGCTGGTATGAGGATTCTGCGAACTGGAAGTCGTTCAACGAGTTCTTCGCGCGCAAGCTCAAGTCGCCGGCGCAGCGGCCCGTTGCCGCGCCCACGGACAATTCAGTGCTCGCGTCGCCGGTCGATTCCGTTCCGCAAGGCTTGTGGGGCATCGACAAACAGTCGCGCGTGATCCAACAGAAAGGTGTCCCGGTGAAGACCGGCACCGTCCAGTCGGTTGCGGAGCTTATCGGCGCAAAGAGCCGCTACAAGGATGCGTTCGCCGGCGGCACGTTCACGCACCTGTTTCTCGACGTGGGCGACTATCACCACTATCACTTTCCTCTTGGCGGCATCGTGAAGGAAGTGACTGTCATCCCGGGAAGCGAAGTTGCCGGCGGCTACATCACCTGGGATGCGGCGAATCGCAGATACGCGTTCGATCCCACGTCGGTCGGTTGGCAGTCGCTCGAAACGCGCGGGTTGCTGGTGCTCGACACCGAGCAGTTCGGGCTCGTTGCCCTGTTGCCGATCGGCATGTCGCCGGTCAGCTCGGTGAACTTCGACGCCTCGCTCAAGGAAGACGTGCGCGTCCGCAAGGGCGATCGGATCGGGCACTTTCTGTTCGGCGGCTCGGATTTCGTGATGCTGTTCCAAGCCGGCTACGCGGTGACGGCGGATTCGCCGCGCGACAAGTCCGGAAAGGGCTACTCGCGCGTGTTGATGGGCGAGCGCTTGGGACAATTGCGCCCGATTAAGTAGGGAGTCGCGCCACAGTCGGGACGTCCTCCAGCCCTTCATCCCAGTTTGCCTTGCTGGCGACGAAGATGTGCGCGTCCGGCCGAACAGGAACGTCGGTGTCGAGGCTGCCCGCAGGAACCTTCAACGGCGCGCCGTTCATCTGCAGGTCCGGCAGCGCCGAGCCGCAGGTCGAGCAGAAGCCGCGTCCCGCATCCGGCGAAGCGTGGTACCAGCGCAGCGTCTCGCCGGTGATGGTGAGATCGGCGTCGGCCGCCTCCGTTGCCGCGTAATGCAGCCCGGTCTGCCGGCGGCATTGCGAGCAATGGCAGAAGACGACCGGGCGCAGCGGCCCGGCGACGCTGA
>DATJIP010000247.1:0-3189 GCA_035493235.1 Steroidobacteraceae bacterium | reverse complement strand
CGCCGCGAGCGAGAGGCCCGGCTGATGACTGGAGATGCTGTCGCAGCTTCGATCGCGCACGAGATGCGGCAGCCGCTGACTGCCATGGTGACGACTGCGGATGCCGGCCTGCGCTTTCTCGAGCGACAGACGCCGAACCTCGAAAGGGCGAAACTCGCCTTCGCCAACATCGTGTCGGACGGTCATCGCGCCGGGGCCGTGATCGCGACCATTCGCGCCAACTTCAAGACCGATGTACGCGAACGAACGTCGTTGCGTGTCAACGAGCTCATCGAGGAAGCGATGGCGCTGGTGGACAGCGAGTTGCAGAAGCACCGGATCCTGCTGCAGTCCGAGTCGGACCAACAATTGCCGCCGGTCAGCGGCAACCGGGTTCAGCTCCAGCAGGTGCTCGTGAACCTGGTCATGAACGCCATCGAGGCCATGGCAGCCAAGGATGAGCCGCGGATCCTGAGCGTGAAGTGCGCGGCGCACGCAGACGATCGGGTGACCGTTGACGTTGCCGATACCGGAACGGGAATCCGAGCAGCAGACGTCGAGCAGATATTCAATCCGCTGTTCACGACCAAATCCAACGGCATGGGCATGGGGCTGTCGATTTGCCGCGCAATTATCGAAGCGCACGAAGGACAGTTGTGGTTCACGCCCAATAGCCCGCAGGGCGCGGTATTTCACTTCACCCTGCACGCGAGTCGTCCGCCGCCCACCGCGGGATGATCAGCTCGTCGGGCGCCGGCCGTGGGTCAAGGGTATCTCTAGAGCGCCGGCCATGCGGACCAGCTCAGCAACCGATCCGGCTGCCATCTTCTTCATCACCCGTGCGCGATGAATCTGCAACGTAACCTCGCTGATGTGCAACTCAGCGGCGGCCTGCTTGTTGAGCAGGCCACTCGCCACCAGCGTCAGAACCTCGCGCTCGCGCGGCGTCAGCGACGCGAGGCGCTGGCGCAAATCGGCCAAGTCAGCTCGCCTGCTCTTCGCTGCGCGGCTCTGCGTCAGCGCCGCTTCGATTGCACGCAGCAGATCCGCCTCCTTGAACGGCTTGGTCAGGAAGTCGATCGCGCCGGCCTTGATAGCGCGTACGGAGGAAGGGATGTCCCCATGCCCAGTAACGAACACTATCGGCACCTCGTTGCCTGAGGTGATCTGCCGCTGGAGCTCCAAACCGTTGATATCCGGAAGCTCGATATCCAGCACCAGGCAAGCGGGCAAGTCGGGCTTCGGATGGGCCATGTATTCGGCTGCCGAGCCGAATGCGATTGCGTGCAGTTCCAGGCTCGACAGCAACTCGGTCATTGCCTCGCGGATCCGCGGATCATCATCGACAATGAAGATGATGTGGTCCTGTGGCATGACTGCGATGGTACATCCAGTCTCGCGAGACGGGATGCACGCGCGATTAGATCTTGGTATCGGTTGCTATCCCTCAAAGCACGCCCGGAATCTTCTGCGTCAACGCCTCGGCCTCTGCGGTGCAATCGCGACTCGGCGCCAGCTTTTTCGTGCGCGCCTCAGTCAGTTCCTTACGCGCAGCTTCGATGTCCGCACGAAATTCCGCCACTGCGTGCTCCTGCGAGACCACTGACGCGGCCAGAAAGCGGCCTTCGATGATGTCGCTCTGCCAATGCACGTTGCACACGAGCCGACTCTCGCCATACGCGCGACCGCGCGCGAGGATTGCGTCGTGTCGCGACGGATCGACTTCGGCGAGCGCCAGCGCCCAGGCCCAACCGATCGTCGTGTGTCCCGACGGATACGACCCGTTGGTCCGCAGCCGCGCTTCGTCTTCCGGTTTGCACGAAGGCTCGTTGTGAACCATGAAGGGACGGGCTCGCATGTATTTGTTCTTCGCGGCCGCGGTCGACGTACCGGAGTCCAGCAGGATTCGCTGCATCAACCGATAGACATGCGGAGTGTGTTGCTCGTCGATCGACACTCCGAGCGTGCATGCAAAGGCATCAGCCGCTTTTGGGAAAACCAACTCGGCATCCAACGCTGCAAGCCGATAGCGAGGTGTGTCGCGTAAAGCAGCCGCACTCTTGTGGATTTCTTCGTCGAGTGCCAGCGCCGGAGAGCCAGGGCCCGGCGGCGGCGGTAGCAGGGCCAGGCTGTCTGGAACGATTTCCTTCGTCAGATAGCCACCGGCAAAGTCCGAGGCGGCGGCCATGCCCGCGCCGGCATCCTTGGCGGGCTGCACGGGAGCACAACTTGCGATCGCCAGGCCCAACCCGAGCATCAGGGTCGACATCCGATTCATGCATACCTCGCTTTTTGGTGGCGGCATCTTCGCCGACCGGTGCGCACCTGTCATCTTCCGGTAGGATTTCGGTCATGCGCATCCTCATCACTACGACTCTCCTGGTCGCGACTGCCACGGCATTCGCGGGTGAGCCGTCCAAGTCCCCCTATGCGGGACAGGAGACTCGAACGATCAAGGCGCTCTCCGCCGAGGACATCGAGGCACTGCGAACCGGCCAGGGAATGGGCTTTGCCAAAGCAGCGGAGCTCAATGGCTATCCCGGCCCGGCACACGTGCTCACGCTCGCAGAGCAGTTGCAGCTGACACCGGAGCAGCTATCGAAGACGCGGGACATCGAAGCGTCGATGCGCGCAAAGGCCAAAACCATCGGCGCAGAGCTGATCGATGCCGAGGCGCAGCTCGACAACTTGTTTGCATACAAACGGATCGACGACCAAGCCCTGAACGCGTCGCTACAGCGCATCGCGGAGCTGCAATCGGAACTGCGGCAAGCCCACTTGCATGCGCACCTCGAACCAACGGCACTCCTGAGCGCGGCGCAGGCCGCGCGTTACGTCGAGCTGCGCGGCTACGGGCAACCGCAGAACCAAACGATGCACGAGCATCACTAACTGTGGTTGTGCGCACCACGCTGACTGTGCCGAAATTACAATGACGAAAACGTCACGCTAATATTTCCATTGCGCCGACTTTCCTCGCTGAGCGCGCGGCGTATCATCCTCTCCCTCCGGGCTCCAGAGTCCGGATTGCGAAATCAAACACCAACCTTGCATCGCTGCGCCCGATGCTCTGACTTCGTTGCTTCGCGCGCGTGCGATGGACTCGCAGGAGGCTTGCGCTATGAAGTCGGTCAAGTCTTTCAGCGCTGCAATCGCTTCGATTGCATGCACGGCGCTGCTGCTCTGGGCGCCTAACGGATTCGCTCAACC
>DATJIP010000246.1:0-12838 GCA_035493235.1 Steroidobacteraceae bacterium | reverse complement strand
TGTCAGTCAAGTTCACGCGCGAGTTCGTCACGACCTGACGCGCGCGCCCGCGAAAGCGCTCCGAGGCTGAAAAAATAGGCAAAAAAATTGGTCGCGCTAGTTAATCCGCGGCGAATCTTGTGCTATTTTCCCGCGCGCCTTTGAGGTTCCCGCGACCGCTCCTCTCCCCACAGACGGCAGACGGCGCGACTCGTTACATACGTACAGGAGATTAGAAATGGCAAAAAAGAATGCAGCGCCGACGAAGTCGGAAATCCTCGCTCAGATTTCCAAAGACACCGGCCTTGCTAAAAAGCAGGTCGGGGACGTGATGGAATCCCTCAGCGGAGTGGTCAAGAAGAGCCTGAAGGGCTCGGGCTTGTTCACGTTGCCGGGCTTGTTGAAGATGAAAGTGGTCAAGAAGCCGGCGACCAAGGCTCGCGAAGGCGTCAACCCCTTCACCGGCGAGAAGATGATGTTCAAGGCCAAGCCGGCCAGCAAGAAAGTGCGCATCGCGGCGCTCAAGAACCTCAAGGAAATGGTGAACTGATCCAGTTCATCGGAATGGCGCGCGTTCCAGCTAGGGACGCGCGTCAGTCGCCTCCCCCGCCTCCGTCACCCGCTCTCTTCAGTCGTTCAGCCGGTCGGCGACGACGACTTTCAGCTTCAAGCGCACACGATCCCGGTCCGAGATGTGCAGCAGTCCGGCGATCCGCTGGATCAGCTGTTCTTCGTGCTTGTCGATGTGGCCATCGGCGTTACTGACACGCCACAACATCTCGAGGATTCCCAGCTTCTCGCGCTCCGGCAGCTCCTGATTCAGCCGGTGCGTAAATTCATGCAGCGAAACGGCGTCGTCCGCGCGCCGCCCCGCCTCTGCCAGCAGCTTGTCCACGGCCGCGGCGTCCAGGGCAAAGCGCTTCTGCAACAGCTGCCGGATCGCGTCCAGCTCGGTCGCCGATTCGGAGAAATCCGAGCGCGCGAGCTCGATCAGCAGCGCGGCGGTCGCGAGCTCGAGCGGCTCGCGCTGCTCCAGGAGCCCTTGCGCCGCGGGCTGGCCCGCGAACATTCGCTTCAGGTGCTCGATCATTCGTCCGCCTTGGTCGATTCCAGCCACTCCAGCACGACCCTGCGCAGCTCGTTGAGCCGGCCATGAAAGAAGTGGTCGACGCCGGGCAGCAGCGCGAGCTGCGGCGGGTGCGCGAGCGTTGCCACCCAGCGTTGGATTTCACCCGCGTCGACCAGTTCATCCTGATCGCCTTGCACCAGCAACCACGGACAACGCGGCAGCTCCGCGCCTGCCACTGCGAAGCGATGGACCGCCGGAGCCACCGTGATTAGACGTTGCGCATCGCGCGACGTGGCTGCACGAACGGCGATTGCACCACCGAAGGAGAACCCTGCAAGCCACAGCCCCGTGCCAGGGAATCGTTGCAAGGCCCAATCGATCACGGCGAGAGCGTCCTGAGTTTCGCCCACGCCTTCGTCATAAGCGCCGGCGCTCGCGCCCACGCCTCGGAAATTGAAACGCACGGCAGGCACGCCGCGCTCGCTGCACGTCTTCGCCAGGACGTGCACGACTTTGTTCGTCATCGTGCCGCCGTAGACAGGATGCGGATGACAGATGACTGCGACGCGCGCGCTGTCCGCATTTGCAGGCGTTTCCAGCAGCGCTTCGAGGTCACCGGCAGGGCCGGCGATGGTCAAACGTTCGGTGTTTGGGCGCTGCAGATTGGCGGACATCCTTGAGTGATACTACACGAGGGAACATCGCGCGACGCCCGGTGTTGATTCCAGCAGTATTCGCCCGACGCGGGAGACGACAATGAAGCTCACCTCTGCCAGCTTTCTTGCGGATCAACCGATACCCGAGCAATTCGCGTTCGGCGCGCCCGATCCGGTTCTGCACGTGCGGCTCGCGGCGAACCACAACCCGCAGCTCAAGTGGAGCGGCGCGCCGGCACAGACGCGCTCGTACGCGCTGGTCTGCGTCGATGGCGACGTGCCGACGAAACCCGACGACGTGAACAAGGAAGGACGCGTGGTGCCTGCAAGCCTGCCGCGCGGCAAGTTCTATCACTGGGTGATGGTGGACATTCCGGCGTCGGTGTCGGAGATCGCCGCGGGCGAGTGCTCGAACGGCGTGGTCGCCGGCGGCAAGAAGGAACTGCGCGGCCCGCGCGGCGCGCGTCAGGGCGTGAACGACTATACAGGCTGGTTCGCCAACGACGCGGATATGTCGGGCACCTATCGCGGCTACGACGGCCCGTGTCCGCCGTGGAACGACATGATCGTGCATCACTATCAGTTCACGCTGTACGCGCTCGGCGTCGAGCGCGTCGGGGTCGAAGGAGATTTCACGGCGCCGCAGGTGTTGGACGCGATCAAGCGTCACGTGCTCGCGGAAGCGACGCTCGTCGGTACGTACTCGCTGAACCCAGGCGTGAAATAGCTACTTCGGCTCTTCGATCTTCAGCAGCTCGACCTCGAACACCAGCGTGGCGTTCGGCGGAATCACGTTCTGCGCGCCGACCTCGCCGTAGCCGAGCGCCGGCGGAATCACCAGGCGCCGCTGACCGCCGGGTTGCATGCCCTGCACGCCTTCGTCCCAGCCTTTGATCACGTCGCCATGGCCTATCGTGAACGAGAACGGCTGACCATGATCGCGCGAGCTGTCGAACTTCGCGCCCTTCTGCTCAGCTGCGGTCGGATCGTAGAGCCAGCCGGTGTAGTGCACGACCGCGACCTGACCCTGCGAGATGCCCTCGCCTGTGCCCTTCTGGATGTCGATCTTCTGCAGTTCGGTGGGCGGCGCTACAGCCGCCGCGGGCGCGGCAGGTTTCGCAGCCTCTTGCTTGCCACCGCATGCGGCCCCGAGCATCGCGACGACGCACATCGTAAGGACAGGTAACGCTCTCATCATCGCCGCTCCTGAAGGGCCGCACTGCGCGGACGGCGCAGATTACCTCAATGCATCGTGAGCAGCAGCCGGTTCAGACGCTGCACGAATGCCGCCGGCTCGGCGAGCTGACCGCCATCGGCAAGCGTCGCCTGCTCGAACAGCAGCATCGACAGATCGTCGAACGCAGTGTCTTCGCCGGTCGACTCGATCCGCTGCAGCAGCGGATGCTGGACATTGATCTCCAGCGCCGGCTTGCTGGTCGGCACCTTCTGGCCCGCCGCTTCGAGGATGCGACGCATCTGCGCGCCCAGATCGTGCGCACCGAGCACCAGGACCGCCGGCGAATCGGCCAGGCGATTGGTGACGCGCACGTCGCTGACGCGATCCTGCAGCGACTTCTTCATGCGTTCGACCAGAGCAGCATGCTCTTTGGACAGCGTCTCGCGCTGCTGCTTCTCTGCGTCGGACTGGATGGCGTCGATGTCGAGCTCGCCGCGAGCGACGTTGCGCAGCTGTTTGCCCTCGAACTCGCGCAGATGATCGACGAGCCACTCGTCGACGCGATCCGACAGCAACAGCACCTCGATGCCCTTGCCACGCAGGATTTCCAGGTGCGGACTGGACTTCGCGGCCGCGAAGCTGTCGGCGATCACGAAGTAGATTTCCTTCTGCTGCGGCTTCATGCGCGCGATGTAATCCTCGAGCGACACGTCCTGCTCCGCCTTGTCGGCATGCGTGCTGGAGAACCGCAGCAGCTTGGCGATGCGCTCGCGATTGGCGTGATCTTCGGCCGGACCTTCCTTCAGCACCGTACCGAACTCCTTCCAGAACGACGCGTACTTCTCCGGCTCGTCCTTCGCCATTTTCGTCAGCAGGTCGAGCACGCGACGCGCGAGGCCGGTGCGCATGCTGTCGATGGCCGCATCCTGCTGCAGCATTTCGCGAGAGATGTTCAGCGGCAGATCGGCCGAATCGACCACGCCCTTCACGAAGCGCAGGTACAACGGCAGGAACTGCTCGGCGTCGTCCATGATGAAGACGCGACGCACGTACAGCTTGAGACCGCGCGCCGCTTCGCGATGCCAGAGATCGAACGGCGCCCGCGACGGCACATAGAGCAGGCTGGTGTATTCCTTCGTGCCCTCGACCTTGCCGTGCGACCACGCCAGCGGATCGGTGAAGTCGTGCGTGATGTGGCGATAGAACTCCTTGTATTCCTCGTCCTGCACTTCCGTGCGCGGCCGCGTCCACAGCGCCTGCGCGTGATTGACGGTTTCGTACTCCGGCGCGGCGTCCTTGTCCTTGTCCTTGTCCTTATCCTTCTCCTCCTTCTCGACGTGCATGCGGACCGGGAAGGCGATGTGGTCCGAATACTTTCGCACCAGCGAGCGGATGCGATACGCGTCGGCGAAATCCTGCTCGCCTTCCTTGAGATGCAGCACGATGCGCGTGCCGCGCTCGGGCAGCTCGACGGTCGCGACGCTGAACTCGCCGTCGCCGGCCGACTGCCAATGCACGCCCGCCGCCGCATCGAGGCCGGCGCGGCGCGAATAGACGTCGACGCGGTCCGCGACGATGAACGAAGAATAGAAGCCGACGCCGAACTGGCCGATCAGCTGCGCGTCCTGCTTCTGGTCGCCGGTCATGCGCGCGAGGAATTCGGCGGTGCCGGACTTGGCAATCGTGCCGAGATGCTCGATGGCTTCGTCGCGGCTCATGCCGATGCCGTTGTCGGCGATCGTGATGGTGCGCGCTGCCGGGTCGGCATCGATGCTGATCGCCAGCTCGCCGCCGCCCTGGAGCAGCTCGGGACGCGCCAGCGCCTCGAACCGCAGCTTGTCCAGCGCGTCCGAAGCGTTGGAAATCAGCTCGCGCAGGAAGATCTCTTTGTGGCTGTAGAGCGAATGGATCATCAGCTTGAGCAGCTGCTTGACCTCCGCCTGAAAGCCCATGGTTTGCGCCTGGGTCTGTGCCTGCGCCGCGTCGCTCATCTCGCTCCTCCCGTCCTGGGTCCCGTGAAAAGTGCCGAATAATAGGGGACGCGGGCGCTTATGGGGACCCGGGAAATGAGATTCAAGGCGGGCGGACGAACTGTAGGTCGGGCTTTAGCCCGACAATCCGTGCCGGAGGAAGAGTCGGGCTGAAGCCCGGCAGTGTTTTATTCGTCGTCTTGGTCGGAGGCAGTGCGTGCGCGGCGGCGGCGCAACGTTTCGAACAGGGTGCCGGACAGGATCACCGCGAACGCCCCGAGCGTGACGTGCGGCGCGAGCATCAGCGCGAAACCCGTGGCGGCGAACAGCGCAAGCGCGACCAGGAGACCCAGGATGCGCGGTGCGTAGTGACGCAGGACTGCCAGCGCGTCATCCAGCTCGTCGGCCCACAGCAACAGAAATTCCATGCACGCTACCCCGTAAAGTCCGCAACGACTGTAGCCACAACATTCCCGGCGGGATGTGAGACGACTCACAGCGTCGGTCACCGCAAACAGTGAACATCGTCACACTGAGGGCGATGTGCACTTTCACCTTAAGTGCCGCGGAGTGGTTCAGCTCATTGCTACTTAACTCTGCGCAAACACACTGCCGGGAGACAATGTTCATTCGTCACGGTTGACCCTTCTATTGCAGCGCTTCGTGCCGCTGCGTAGGCTTCCACTGTCAAATGGGATCGTGCGGCCCGCATGCAGAAGATCGTTCTCCTCAACCCTAAGGGTGGTTCGGGCAAGACCACGATCGCGATCAATCTCGCCAGCTATTTCGCCGTCTGCGGCCTCAAACCGACGCTGATGGATCTGGACGCACAGGGCTCCAGCACGCGCTGGCTCAGCAAGCGCGCCAAGGGCCAGCCGGAGATCCATGGAATCGCCGCCTACGAACGTAATTCGCGCGTAACGCGCAGCTTCGCCACTCGGGTCCCGCTCGATACGGAGCGACTGATCGTCGACACCGCTGCGGCGCTCCCAGCGCTGGACCTGCCGGACATCACGCGTAACGCCACTGCAGTCCTGGTGCCGGTGCTGCCCTCGGACATCGACATCCACGCGGCCGCAAAATGTATTTCCAACCTGCTGCTGGTCGCGAAGATCCGGCGCGAAGAGCAGCGCATCGCGGTGATCGCCAACCGCGTGAAGAAGAACACGCTGGTCTACAAGGCGCTGATGAAATTCCTGGAAACGCTCAACATCCCGGTCGTGGCGACGCTGCGCGATTCCCAGAATTACATCCGCGTTGCCGAAACCGGCCACGGCCTGTTCGAAATGAAGCCGAACCAGGTGCGGGAAGACATGGAGCAGTGGCTGCCGCTGATCGGCTGGCTGGCGCAGCGCAGGCCGCTGCACATTGCGCCGGGTACGCCGGGAATCACGTCGGGCGTCACGATGAATGCTTTGCCGGTTGCAGCGCCGGCACCGGTGGCGAATCCCGAAACTCCTGCGGTGAGCTCAGTGGTGAGCCCGGTAGTGGTCGCGCTGCCCGCTGCGACCAGCGAAGAAACCGATCCGGCGACTATTCCGCCCGCCGCGCCGACGCTGGGCTGAACGACCGCCCTTTCTTGCCGCTCAAAAGCGGTCTACTTCCCGCCTTTGTCCTTGTCCCAGTTGCTGCGGACCTTGTCGGTCCAGCTCTTGTAATTCGACCAGCTGTTCAGCGAGCGCGTGATCGCGGCGTGGCGCGAATTCGCAGGCTGAGGTGCGGGGGCGCTGCCGTGAGCGCGGTCGAGCCAGTTGCGTTGCGGATCGCGCGGCGCTCCGGCACGCACGTGCGAACCAGCGGTGTCGCCGGTCCAGACTCGATGCGATCCAGTCGCGCTGAGCTCGTCGCCTTTGTGCTCTGACATCGGTGCTGCCCTCTCCTGTGATGTGCACCGTATCGACTCGCTGCCGGATTAAGTGAGGAACTGCTTCACAGCGATCTGCTGCGGTCGCGGTAGTGCGACAAGCCTCTCGCTCGGCGCGCTGCTGACGGGAATTACGTGAGGCTATTTAACAGGCCGTTATCGATTATTGTTTTGCTCGAGGCGTTGCGTGCGCAACACGACGTGCATGTATCACGCGCTCGGCGGTGTCGATTCATTTAACAGCGCCGCGAATGCAGGTTTGATCTCCGCGAGGATGTCGTGGATCGCCGCGGGCACGAGGCTGCTGTACACGTCGAGCAGCACGATTGCATTCACAATCGCATCCTGGCGAGTCGCCGCACGCAGCCGCGACGCCATGCCGCGATTCACGGCGTGCACGCCGCGATAGACGCGGCCGAGATCTTCCAGCGCGAAATCCGCCTTGCCGCCTTCGCGAGCAATGAAGTGCTGCGTGACCAGATACATCGCCGCCACGCGATACGCAGTCTCGGATTCGCTGGAGAACGGCAGATGAAAGCGCGCCATCGGGCGAAACACGGCCGTGCGCGGGCAACCGCTCGAGGCCATGATCAAGCCCATCAGCGAAGCGAGCGCCTGCTGCGCAGATAGCGTAGCGACCACAGCGCGCTCGTCGGTTTCGACCTCGACGCGCACCTTGTCGTACGACACCAGATCGGTGAAACCATCGATGACCGTGGAGAGATGCAAAGCCGCGGGGCAATGCGAAACCTTGTCTTTCTCGAACGGGCAGCCGGTGCACTGGTGAAAGCCCAGCTCGGTCCAGGCCGGCGGTGAGGGATTGGACGGCGACGTCAGCTCGGCCGTGTCGCGATCGAGCTCCAGCTCGAACGTGCGCTCGCGCGAATCGGGAAAAGTGAAGTGATACTTGAGCGCGACCTTACTCATGCAACCAGCCGATAGCACGGCCGGTACTCGCCGGCGAGCTTCATGCGCTTCTGCGCGACGAACGCGGACAGCAGCTCGTCCATGAGTCGCATGAGCTCCTTCTCCCCGTGCAGCTCGAAGGGCCCGCGCTCTTCGATCGCCTTGATGCCCTGCTCTTTGACGTTGCCGGCGACGATCCCGGAGAACGCGCGGCGCAGGTTGGCCGCCAGCACGTTCGGCGGAAGATTGCGATGCAGGTCGAGCTTCGCCATCGCTTGGTGCGTCGGCTCGAACGGTCGTTGGAAATCGGGCGGGATCTTGAGCAGCCAGTTGTAGTTGTACGCGTCGCTCTTCGTGCGGCGGTAGTCGCGCACGGCCTCGACGCCGCGCAACACCTCGCGTGCTGCCTGGGCGGGATCGCCGATGACGATCTTGTAGCGCTTCTGCGCGCCCGCACCGAGCGTCGCAGCGATGAAGCGGTCGATGTGCCCGAAGTATTCGGCGGCCGAAGGCGGACCGGTGAAGACGATCGGCAGCGGCTGATCCGCATTTGCCGGGTCGGTCAGGATGCCGAGCAGGTAGAGGATTTCCTCGGCAGTGCCGGCACCGCCCGGGAACACCACGATCGCGTGGGCGCAGCGGACGAACGCCTCCAGGCGCTTCTCGATGTCCGGCATGATCACGAGCTGATTCACGATCGGATTCGGCGGCTCGGCCGCGATGATGCCGGGCTCGGTCATGCCGATGTAGCGCCCGTCACGGATGCGCTGCTTCGCATGACCGATCGTCGCGCCCTTCATCGGGCCTTTCATCGCGCCCGGTCCGCACCCGGTGCAGACGCTGAGCGCGCGCAGGCCGATCTCGTAGCCGACGCGCTTGGTGTAGTCGTACTCGGTCGAGCCGATCGAGTGGCCGCCCCAGCACACCACCAGGTCCGGCTTGCCGCGATAGTCGAGGATCCGCGCGTTTCGCAGTATGTGATAGACAGCGTTGGTGATGCTCGCCGAGTCGGTCAGGTCGAAGCGACTGGTGCCGAGAATCGCATCGTGGATGTAGACGATGTCGCGCAGCACCGCGAACAGGTGCTCCTTGATGCCACGGATCATCGAACCGTCGACGAAGGCGCTCGACGGCGCGTTTTTCATTTCCAGCTTCACGCCCCAGGCCTGGCGGCCGAGGCGGATCTCGAAATCCTTGTAGCGATCGAAGATCGCGCGCACGTCGTCGGATTCGAGGCCCGAGGCGAGCACGGCCAGCGCGCAGCGCCGGAACATCTCGTAGACGCCGCCATGACCGGAGCTCAGCAGCTGCTGGACTTCGCGTTGGGAGAGATTTTCCAGGCTGCCCAGCGGGGAGACCCGCGCGTCGACCAGTCCTTCTGCTTCGAGTTGCGTGACCGACGCGGAGGCCCGCGCGTCGTTCGAATGCGCGCTCACGGTCTGATCTCGATCGGCGTGTCCGGCGGAGTCATGAGCCAGATTTCTACCATGTCGGAGTTCGACACGGCGATGCAGCCTTCGGTCCAGTCGACGTTGCTGTAGTAATCGCGGGGCTTGCGCGGCACGTTCGGCTGTCCGTGAATCATGATTGCGCCGCCCGGACGCTGACCGAGCCGGCGGGCGCGCTTCATATCGCGGTCGTTCGGGTAGTCGATCTGGATCGACAGGAAGTATTCGCTGTTCGGATTGCGGCGGCTCAGGTGGTACACGCCCTCGGGCGTGCGGAAGTCGCCTTCGTATTCCTTGTGACCTTCGGGACGCAGGCCGAGCGCGATCTTGTAGGTGCGCAGCACTTCGCCGTTACGCATCAGCTGGAGCCTGCGTTCCGCCTTCTGCACGAGGACTCGGTCGGCCATCGGCAGCGCGGGCTCGACGCTCGGCGTGAGCATCGCGGAAGTCGGCAACGGGCTCTCGGCTCGGGTAGCGAGCGGTGCGGCAACTATCGCGAGCGCGACCAGTACGGCGCTGACGCCGGGCAGTGAAACCATGCGGCGAGTATAGCTTGGAGGCGTCTGGAGCCCGCGTCGCGTCAGAAATCCACCGTCTGAAGTGTGACTTGTGTGCACTCCCGCAGCCCGGGGCCGGTCTCCGCGACGAATCGGTACTGTCTCCCGGCGGATACTTCCTCCTCGATCGAGTGTCGCGAAGTCTTCTCGGTCTCGGCAATCCGACAATCGACCAGGAAGCGATGTTTGCCCGGCAATACTTCGACTGAGTTCTGTCCGATGTTCAGCGGCGTGTTGTCGACCTCGCGCAGGACGAGCGTCAGCGGCGAGCCGGCGTTGATGCGCATATCGCCGGTGATGCGAGCGACCTCGACGGAAGGCAGCCGCGGTCCGTCGTAGAGCTGCACGGTTCCGCAACCGCTGCAGACGAGAACCAGGGCGAGTACGGCGAAGCGCGCGTTCATGCAGCCGGTTGCACGGGCTCGGTCGCGGTCGGCTCGACGAGCGGAATCACGAGCTTCGTGCCCGGACGGATGTCGCCGAGATCCAGGTCGGGGTTGTACTGGCGCAGCAGCCACAGCGGAATGTTGTAGCGCTGCTGCGCAATGATCCAGATCGACTCACCCGCGCGCACGACGTGCGTGGTGGTGTCTTTGATCCGGAACTGCGTGAAGAAGACTTCCTGCAGCTGGCGGTGATATTCCATCCGCCGCGCTGCGAACTGGTCCTGCGTGACCTTGGCAAACGACAGTTTCACCTTGCGACCGACGACGACCGGCGTCGCGAACGACATCTTGTTCAGACGGCGCAGATCGCTCGCGCGCACGTCGAGCCACTCGGCGTAGTGACCGAGAGTCTCGGCTGCCTGCACGATCACCTTGTCGTCCGCGCCGACCGAGTAGTCGGCCGGATCGGCCGAGTCCGCGGCCTGCGTGCCGGCGACCAGCGACGGACCGATCTCTTCGGCTTCGCGCTCGGAGACAGGCTCGGCCGCTTCCGTTTCCGCCTCGGGCTCCGGCACCGGCGCCGACGCGACGACTTCCACAGGAACCTCCGCCTCGACCGGCGGCGCTGCACGCGCAGACTTCGCCAGCGCCAGCACCTGCCCTTCGTACAGGAAGTTGCGGTTGCGGATGTTGTTCAGCTCCATCAATGAATCCTGGCTCAGACCGTGCTTCGCAGCGATCCTCTCGAGCGTGTCGCCGCGCTTCACGACGTAGCGGTTCTCCTCTGCGCCCACGACGCCAGTCGGCGGCGTCGGTGCCTTCTCCGGCGGCGCTGCGGCGACCTCAGGCCTTGCGACCGAAGCGACGACTGCAAGGGGCGCCTGCTGGCGACTACCTGGCAACGCCAGCACCTGGCCGGCCCGAATATGATAAGGACGATCGAGATTATTGAGTTCCGCGATCGCGGCAATGCTGGTGCCGTATTGGTTCGCGATGGCCGACAGCGACTCGCCGCTACGGACGCGATGCTGCGACTCTTTGACCTGCGCGTCGTAGTGCTCGCCACCGTTGAGCTGGCCGAGTACGGCATCGAGGTCGGTCGTGTTGGGGACGCGCAGATCGAAGCCGCGCGGCACGTGCCGAGCGCCGCGCCAGACCGACGGCAGCAGGGACGGATTGAGTCGTTTCAGCTCTTCCCGATCCAATTCGAGCACCGTCGCGAGGCGACTCGCCGGCACGAACGCGGGCACCTCGAGCACCAGGCTGTTGTCGGTCGCGTTACGGCGGATCGGGCCGAAGAATTTGTCGGGATCGCTGTCGATCTCCAGCGCGGCGAGGAACGCGACGTAGAAGTTGCGCGAGGCGAAGCCGAACGAGCGGCTGTTGTACTTGCGCACGACCGTCACGATGTCGCTGGTGCCGAGTTGCTCCTGTGCCCGCTTCATGCCGCCGGGACCGTGGTTGTACGCGGTCACCGCGAGCGGCCAGCTACCGAGCACGATGTAGTTCTGTTCCAGGAAGCTCGCTGCCGCTTCGGTCGAGCGATACGGATCGAGCCGCTCGTCGACGGCCGCATCGATGCGCATGAAGCGCCGCCCCGTGCCGCGCATGAACTGCCACATGCCGGCGGCGCCGACTTTGGAATACGCATACGTGTTGAACGAGGACTCGACGTGCGGCAGCGCCGCGAGCTCGGTCGGCAGACCCATCTTCTTGAACGTCGCCGCGATGTGCTCGCGCCAGGCACCCGAGCGCACGATGCCTTCGCGGAAGCGATCGGACTGACCGAGCTGGAAGCGCACGCCTTCGGCGGCTTCTTCGAAGCGCGAGCGATGCGTGCCCTTCGGCCACAGATCGAGAACGCGCTGTTCCTCTTCGCTCAGATCGGTGGCACCGGCGGCGAGACGATCGAGAATGCGCGAGTACTTCTTCTTTGCGTCCTCGATGCGCTTCTGCCGCTGCTTCTGGGAGAGATCCGAAGGCAGCTTCATCACTTCATAGATGACGCCCAGATCGTCCTGATCGTGCAGCAACCCGCCCTCGGTCGTGACTTCGGTATAGACCTTGCGCCAGAACGCGATATCCGGCTCCAGCTCGGCGGGACGCACGAACGGGCTCTCGGCCGCGACGGCAGTCAGCGGCGGGAGAGAGCAGGCAAAGACGACTATAAGAAGTGCGAGGCAGCGCCGAAGCTTGTTCATTGACTGCAAAAGACCATCGACCAGGCCGGGAGTTGCGACAAGACTATGTAAAACCGGCCGGTCTCGGCAGTGCTGCAGTTCGCATTTGGACGTTTGCAGAGAAGGCCTTATGCCGGTACTCCGCAACGGGAATCTCGAACGAGCGGCCGGCGCAGGCCGGCCTCTATTAATGAATCCGAGCCGTAGGCCGCGAACGGTGGCAGCGAGGCCGCGCTCTCACTGAATCGCTGGCACTCACCGCAGCGTCGGCGACACCCTGCGCGACCGAACACGACCGCCGGGCCGATGACGCCTTCCGGGCGGCGAGACCCGCCCGGGTGCGTCGTGCTGGCGGCATCGTCACCCGCACTTGCTGTCTCCGCAGTTCAGGCACGTCATGCAGCCGTCCATCAGGACGACCGCTGCGGTGCTGCACTTACCACAGAGCTGAGCACCTTCGGGGAAGTGACCCTTGGCGAACGCGTCGGTCTGCTTGTTGCGAGCTTCGAACTCCGCCTTCTTCTCTTCGATGAGCTTCTTGCGCTCGTCGTCGAGCTCCGGCGCCTTGAGCAGGCCGATCATCTGCAGGTGCTTCTCGACCACGTAGCCGAGCTCGGCAATGATCGACGGCATGAACTTGCCGCCG
>DATJIP010000245.1:0-15696 GCA_035493235.1 Steroidobacteraceae bacterium | reverse complement strand
GCCTTCTGCAGCGCCGTGACGCCGCGGAACAGCTTGAGGAAGTCACCGGCATTCTGCGGCCGCTTTTTGCGATCGAACGATAGGCAACGCTCGATCGCTTTCGCTTCCTTGCGCTTGAGACCCTTCAGCGGATCCGGCTTGAGCCCGAGCTTGCGCGCCGCCGGCGCGCTGTGGCGCGAATACGGGTGGAAGCCGGTCAGCAACTCGTACGCGATGATCCCGAGCGCGTACATGTCGTCCGCGGGATGCGGATCGACGCCATCGATCATCTCATCCGTCGCATACGCTTCGGTGTACGCGCCGAGACTGCCGGCATCGAACACGTCGCGGCTCGCTTCAGTATTCATGCTCGGCACGGCACGCGCGATGCCGAAGTCGAGAATCTTCGCCGCGCCATCCTCTTCAGTGATGAAGACGTTGCCCGGCTTCAAATCCGAATGCACGATGCCTTTGCGATGCGCGTACGCCAGGCCTTCGGCGATCCCGCGAATGATGGGCAACGCTACATCACGCTTGATGCCCTTGCCTCTTGCCTCACGCGTCATCGAATCGAGTGAGCGGCCTTGCAGCAGCTCCATCGTCATGTAGACCGCATCACCATCGCGATCGAAGTCGAACACAGTCACGACGTTCGGATGCGCGAGCGTCTGCGCCTTGCGCGCTTCGCGCTGCAGAGCCATGAACGCTTGCGGATGACGCTGGAAATCCGCGTTCAGCACTTTGAGCGCAACGCGGGGATTCGGATCACGCGCTTCTTCTTTACGACGGTCGATGGCGCCAAACACGAGGCCCATGCCGCCTTTGCCGAGCACCTTCTCCAGAACGAAGCGCTTCTTGATGACCGAGCCCGGCTCGAGCGGGCCATGATGACCTTCGCCGGCTTCTTCCAGCGAACCGACCAGGCGATTCGAGATCACGTGTGTGCCGTCTGGACCGGTCACGGGTGCCGCTTGCATCGTCGGTGCGTAGGCTGCACCCGGGCCCGGCGTCTTCAACGTCGGTGCGTACGCGCTCTGCGAAGTGGGCGGAGCCGCCTGCAGCGTGCGAGCAGCGGTCTCGGCAACTTGCGGACGCATCGTCTTGATCGTTGCGTCCGGATCAGCAGTTGGTGCGACCTCCGTCGGCGCTCGCAGCACAGTGAGTTCTGTGTCTTGCGGTGGCGGCGACGGAGGCGCGGATTCAGCAGGAGCCGGCGTTGGACGCACGAGCGTCGCCTTGTGCGACGGCATGTGCTCGGTCTTTTCGTCGTTGCTCATTGGGCTTCGATGATGACCACGGTGACGTTGTCGCGCGCGCCGGCCTGCATGGTCGCGTCGATCAGCGCCTTCGCGGATTGCTGCAAGTCTTCACCGCCCATCAACTCAGCGATCTGCGCGTCGGTCAGCTCGCGCGTCAAACCGTCCGAGCACAGCAGATAGCGATCGCCGAGTCGCACGCGATCGCGGCGCACGTCGAGCAGCAGCGTGTCTTCGCCGCCGACGGCTCGCGTGATCGCATGATCGGCTTCTTCATTCGGCTGCTGCAGATTGAGCTCGGACGCCCAGGTGTGGTCAGTCGTCATCTGCGTCAGGCGCTTGTGCCGCAGCCGGTACACGCGACTGTCGCCCGCCCATACGACTGCGCACGCAGTGCGCTGGACGACAAAGATCGCGACGGTGCTGCCGCTGATGATCGGATCGTGCTCGCGGATCGAAGCCTGGTGCAGCTTCGCGTTGACTTCGCTCATGCGCTGGCGAATGGCATCGATGGTGCCTTCGAGCGACGTAGTGCTGTCCATGCTGAGCAGGCCTTCGCACACCATGCGGCTCGCAACGTCGCCGTCGCGATAGCCGCCCATGCCGTCGGCGACGCCCCAGACGCCGCGCGCGCCCAGCTGCACGAAAGCATCCTGATTCGCGGTGCGCACTTTGCCGGTGTCGGTCAGGCCTTCCGAGACGTAGACCGGATGGATGTCTTCCTCGACGATCGTGTCTTCGAGCACGGCGTTCCC
Source organism: Steroidobacteraceae bacterium (assembly GCA_035493235.1). GTDB lineage: Bacteria > Pseudomonadota > Gammaproteobacteria > Steroidobacterales > Steroidobacteraceae > Steroidobacter. The sequence continues at coordinate 13,706 of DATJIP010000245.1, read as the reverse complement.
CAACGGTGCGCGTTATTTGTCGCGACCGCGTGCCAATCCCTGCAAGCGTTCCAGCTGCTCTTCGTACGCCTTGGCGAAGGCGTCGCCGAACAGATTGCGGAACGCGCCCTGCGCATCCTTTGCAAGGTCCGAATACTTGTCGCGATACAGATCCCAGTAGCGCAGCTTCGCCGGCACGCCGAGGATCGAGCCCTTCTTGATCTGCCGATCGAAATCGTCCTGCAGGCGATTCGGATCGAGCTGCGAGAGCATCGACTCGAACGCGAGGCGCAGCGCCGACTGGAACGCAGCCTGATGATCGCGCACGTCGCGGAACGCATCTTCGAACGCCGCGGCCGGATCGAGATACGCCGGATTGCGCTTCACGAACAGATTGTGGAACGCATCGTCGACGTTGGCGGAAAACTTCAGCGGATTGTTGTTCGCAGCTTTGAAGGTCGTGGCGCGCACGCGCAGCTCATCCTTCATGCGCTCGCGCGAGCGCAGAACTTCCATCATGCCGCTGACTGCTGCGCGCAGCATCGCGCCGAGGGTCTGCGCTGCTTCGCTCGAAGGATCGAGGCCTTCGATGCCGGCGGCATCGAGCAGTGCTTTCAATTGCGCGGTGTCGGGCGATTGCGCTGAACGCTCGGGCGCACTCGGAACCGCGCGAACGGGCGCTGCCGCAGGAGGCGAACGACGCGACGGCGGCGGACGATTGTTCGCAGCAGGCGCGGGTCTCGCAGGCTCTGCCTTGGCTCGTAGGGCCGGCGGCGACGCCGGCTGCGAACCCGAAGACATCTCGCTCAAGCCGAACCAAACCGTGCCTTCGGAGTGCGCCTCTTCGCCACGCGGCGGCGGGCGCCTCACCATGCTCTCAGTACGATCTTCGTTCGCGGCGGTTGGCGGACGCGGCGGCGGAATCTGCTTCGTACCGCCTTTACCGCGCGCCTGGAGCTGCGCGAACGGATCGTCGCGCTCGGCCGCTTCCGGATCCTTCGCGATCGAAACTTTGATCTGATAGGCGTCGATGAAGACCACGTCGCCGTCGTGCAGCTGGGTCGATTCAGTACGCGAGATGCGGTTGTCCGGCGTGTTGACGAAGACGCCGTTGGTGCTGGTGTCCTCGATGAAATACTTGCCGCTTACATAGCGGATCAGGGCGTGGCGGCCCGAGACGTACGGATCCGGAAACACCCAGTCGTTGTCCGGCAGGCGCCCGATGGTGCCGCCAATGGCGTGGAATACCTTGCGGCCCCCTGCCCCGAGGTCTTGTGCCTGCTCGCCAATGACTTCCAGCGTAAGGATCATGGTCTGTCTGTTTCTGTTGGCCGCCGAATACTTGATTATGGAAACAGATGGAGCATCGCAGTATCGGCCAGAGGGTCGCAACAATAATGAGTACTATCGCCCACTTCCGGCAGACTTTCGGGCATCGGATCACAGATGGGAGGGGCGCTATGAGAGGCCATGCGCAGCTTGCGGTAAAACCCTGGTTTCTAGCCCTTTTGACGGCCGTGGCCGGCTGTTTTGCGGCCGCAGCGGGGGGTGCCGAGCCCCAGGTCACCGAGGGATTTATCAACGCGCCGGTGGCCGAGGTCTGGCGGATCTTCACGACCTCGGAGGGGTTCCTGGCCACGGGCGCGGCGCAGGCGGACGTGAAGCTCGAGGTCGGCGGCGAAATCCGCAGCCACTATGACCCGAAGGGCAAGCTCGGCGACGCCGAGACGATCGTCAACGAGATCCTGGCGTACGAGCCGGAGCGCATGCTCGCGATCCGCATCAAGCGGGCGCCTGCGAGTTTCCCTCATCGCGACGCCGTGGCCGGTACGTGGACCGTCATCTACTTCGCTCCTGCGGGCGACATGACGCAGGTGCGCATCGTGGGCCTCGGCTACAACGATTCGCCGGCCTCGCAAGCGATGCGGAAATTCTTCGCCGACGGCAATCGCTGGACGCTCGACCACATCGCGAAGCCGTACTGGCCCAAGTGCAAACTGTGCGAGAAAGAGTCGGGCTGAAGCCCGACCTACAGCCCAACCACCAACGTCTGTTGTAGCGCCGTAGGTCGGGCTTTAGCCCGACTCCTTCTGCTATCTTTCCCCCATGGATCGCAAGTACATCGAAGCTGAGCACATCGTCGATCGCTATCTCTCCGGCGATCTCACCGTCCGCGAGGCGCGCGAGTTCGAGGAGTACTGCCACGATCATCCCGAAGCGCTCAAGTCGATGCCGATCCCGGTGCGCCTCAAGGCGCGGCTCGCGCGACGGCCGGCGCAAGAGAGCGAGACGGGCGTATTCAAGGCGATCCCTTCCAGCGTCACGCACGCCGCGCTGCAAGCGACCGAGGAAGGCTTCGACCTGGAGGAAGAGGAGCGACAGTTCTCGAGCGGTCCGCGCACCGGTGGCAACCGTCTTTTGATCGGCCTGGTGTTCGCGCTGATCGCGGCGGTGGCCGGTGTCGTGGCCTATGCGATCCAGGCGAACTCGCTGAGCAAGCAGCTCAGGACCGCAGAACGCAGCGCGAAAGCGGCGCAGATGCAGGCGCCGGGCAGCACGCAGAACTACAAGCTCGAGCTCGTGCGCGGCAAGCCGGCGGCGCCCACGTTGAATGTCGGCTGGCTGACGCCGCCGCAATGGATGAACCTGTACATCGACGTGAACGAAGCGAAATACGCGCAATTCATCGTCACGGTCGAAAAGGTCGACGGCGGGCTGGTGATGCAGATGCGCCGCATCGCGCGCGACTCGAATCGCGAGCTGCGGCTGACGCTGAACTCTTCGGCGTTCGGCCCGGGCGACTACCTGCTGCGGGTCGAGGGCTACAACTCGCGCGGGCAGACGGAAGTGGTCGGCTGGGTGCGGATCGGGTTGCAGTAGACCCGCGACTAGTTATTGCGAAGAGTTGCAACCGGCGGTGAATTCACGACCGAGCGCGTCGCCAGCGTTCCGCTGATCCCGACCAGCAACGCACCCGCGACGAGACCGACACCCCACACCGCGAAGCTGAAGGTGTATTCGAGATTGAACAGCCGCGTCGCAAGGAAGTAGCCGGCGGCGGTGGCACCGATCGCCGCGAGTGTGCCCGACAGGATTCCCAGCGTCGTGAATTCCGCGGCGACTCCTTGCAACACTACGCGTCTGCTCGCGCCGAGAGTGCGCAGCATCGCGCTTTCGTAGCGTCGCTCGTCGCGCGTGGCCTGAATCGCGGCGAGCAGTACGGTCACACCTGCCAGCAGCGTGAACGCAAAGACGTATTGAACTGCGAGCGACGCCTTGTCCATCACGCTGCGGACCTGCGTGAGGATTGCTTCCAGATCGATAGCGGTGACTTCCGGGAATTGCCGCGAGAACTCCAGCAGCATGCTCCGCTGTTCGCGCGGAATGTGCACGCTCGTGATGTACGTGCCGGTGCTGTCATCTAACGTACCCGGCGAGAAAACCATGAAGAAGTTCGGCCGGAACGAATCCCACTGCACTTCGCGGAAGCTCGTGACCTTCGCGTCGACGAGCTCGCCGGCGATGTCGTAGGTCAGCTTGTCGCCGATCTTCAAACCGAGCGCGTGTGCCAGCTGGACCTCGACGGAGACGCGCGGTCCGCCGCCGTCATCCGGCCGCCACCAGTCGCCGGCGACCAGCTTGTTGTCCTTCTGCATGGACTGCGCCCAGGTCAGGTTCGCTTCGCGTTCGAGGAAATCGCGGCCGCGCTCGCTTTGCAAATGCAGGTCCGCTACCGGCGTGCTGTTGATCTGCGTGAGCCGCGCACGAATCATCGGCACCAGCTCCGGCGGAGAGACCTGGGTCTGCTGCGCAAAGAACTCGCGAACCGACGCGGTCTGATCCGGACGGATGTTGATCATGAAGTAGTTCGGCGCGTTCTCGGGCAAGCTCGCGCGCCACTGCTGCATGAGATCGTTGCGCACGACAGCGAGCAGCAGCAGCACCATCAACCCGAGTCCGAACGCGACGATTTGAATGACGCTGTCGCGGCCGCGGCGCGCGATGTTCGCCATGCCGTAGCGCCAGGAGACACCGACGCTGCCACGCAGAGTGCTCAGGCTTCGCACCAAGACCCAGCCCGCTGCGATCAGCACGACGAAGGTGCCGAACGTGGCCGCAGAAACGTAGCCGAGCAGCTTCGTGTCGCGCACCAACCAATAGAGGAGCGCGAGCAGCGCGGCGAGAGCACTGCCGTACACGAATGCGTAGCGGAGCGGCGGTGGTTCGAGATTGCGCCGGAGCACGCGCGCCGGCGGCACTTTGCGCAGCTGCAGGAGCGGCGGCAACGCAAAGCCGATGAGAATCAGGATTGACGTCATGAGCCCGAGCCAGCCGGGACTGAGCCCAGGGCGCGGCAGCTCGCCGCGCACGAGATCGCGCACCAGAAACGCAATGCCCTCCTGCGCTGCGTAGCCGATCGCCGCGCCGAGCACGCCGGCGATGATCGCGATCGCCAACAACTCCAGCACGCTGATCGCGAGCACGAGACGCTGCGAGGCGCCCATGCTCTTCATCAACGCGACGGTGTCGAGGTGACGTTCGACGTAACGTCGCGCAGTGATTGCGACCGCAATCGCCGCGAGCAGAATCGTCACGAGCGCCGCGAGATTAAGGAACCTGCTCGCGCGATCGACAGCCGAGCGGATCTGCGGGCTGGCCTCATCGACATCGACGATGCGCTGGCCCGGCTTCTTGCGCGCAGTCAGCTCTTCCTTGAATTGCGCGACCTGCTGCGTAGTGCCCGCGAACAGCGCGGCGTAGCCGATGCGGCTGCCTTCCGCGCTGAGCTTGGTCGCGGGCACGTCTTCGAGACGCATCAGCAACGTCGGTGCGAGATCGACGAACTGCGAGCCCTGGTCCGGCCGATAGTCGAGCACCTTCGCGATCTTCAGCTCGGTCTGGCCGACGCGAATACGATCGCCGATGCGGGCATTGAGCTGACCGAACAACCGCGGTTCCAGCCACGCCTCGCCGGGACCCGGCAACGTCGAGACTTCGTGCGCGGGACCGAACGGCACCTCCGCGACTTTCAACCTTCCGCGCAACGGATAGCGCGACGAGACTGCACGAATCGCAGTCAGCGCACTGTCTTCGCCCTTCAGCACGACGCTTGGAAACGTCGAGACCTCGGCGGTGGCAAGTCCGTCGCTCTGCGCGAGATCGAAATACTCGCGCTCGATCGGCGCTCGCGATTGCAGACGCAGATCGGCAGCGAGCACTTCGCCCGCTTGTTGATCGACTGCGAGGCTGACGCGATTGGTGAAGAAGCCCACGGCTGTGAGCGCCGACACGGCGACGAGCAGCGCCAGCATCAGCACGCGCAGCTCGCCCGACTTGCCGTCGCGGAGCAGTGCGAGCAACGCCAGTCGCAACGCCTTGATCACGTCGCCAACCTTCCCGCTTCGATCTTGATGATGCGGCTGCAGCGTTGCGCGATCGCTTGATCGTGCGTCACGACCACCAGCGTGGTCTGCGCGGCTTTGTTCAGATCGAACAGCAGATCGATGATGCGCTCGCCGGTCACCGAATCGAGATTGCCGGTCGGCTCATCCGCAAACAGCAGAGCTGGCCGAGTGACGAACGCGCGTGCGATGGCGACGCGTTGCTGCTCGCCGCCCGACAACTGTCGCGGATAGTGCTCGCGACGCGGCGAGAGATTGACCTGCGCCAGCACTTCGGCGGCCGCACTGCGCGCATTTGGCAGGCCCGCCAGCTCCAGCGGCAGCATCACGTTCTCGATCGCCGTCAGCGACGGGACCAGGTGGAAACTCTGAAAGACGAAGCCGACATGTCGCGCGCGCACGGCGGCCCGGCCGTCCTCGTCGAGCGCCGTCAGCTCGGAGCCGTTGAGCCAGACGCGCCCCGCGCTGGGCTCGTCGAGCCCGGCGAGCAGCGCCAGCAGCGTGGATTTGCCGGCCCCGGAGGCGCCGACGATGGCGACCGTTTCTCCAGCGGCGATCTGCAGGTCGACTTCTGCCAGAATGGTCAGCGTTCCTTCCGGGCTGCTAACCTTTTTCGTGACGTTTTCTGCTTTGAGAACCGGTTGCACAGTGTTCGTACTGAAGTGGGTCGTGCTCGCCTGGGTAGGACTGACGCTGCCGCTGTCGGTTCACGCGAAGGCTGAAAATCCCGTCGTTCTGGTCGTCGGCGACAGTCTGAGCGCGGGCTACGGCGTCGCGGTCGATGCGACCTGGGTGGCGCTGCTGCAGAAGCGTCTTGCTGCGCAAGGTTACGGTTACCGCGTAGTGAATGCCAGCATCAGCGGCGATACGACGGGTGCCGCGCGGGCCCGCCTGCCGCGTGCGCTGGAACTGCATAAGCCGGCCATCGTGATCCTGGAGCTCGGCGGCAACGACGGGCTGCGCGGCCTGCCGGTGCGGACGGTCCGCGAGAACTTCGAATTCCTGATCGAGCACTCCCAGGCCGCGGGGGCGAAAGTCGTGCTGGTCGGCATGCGCATGCCGCCGAACTACGGGGCCGCCTATGCCGACGCGTTTCATGCACTATATGGCGAGCTGGCGAGCCGCTATGGCACGCCGCTGGTCGGGTTCTTTCTCGAAGGGGTCGCGCTGGACGACAAGCTGATGCAGGCCGACGGCATCCACCCGACGGCCGCCGCCCAGCCGCGCTTGCTCGACAACCTGTGGCCGGTTTTAAGCCCAGTACTCAAGAAATGAACAAGGTCTGGCTGAAGAACTATCCGCACGGCGTGCCGGCGGAGATCAATCCAAACGAATATTCCTCGCTGACGACGCTGTTCGAATCGAGCTGTCGGCGGTTCGCGCAGCTCGACGCTTTCAGCAGCCTCGGGCGCACGCTGAGCTATGCCGAATTCGACAGCCGTGCGCGCGACTTCGCGGCGTGGCTGCAGCAGAGCGCGAAGCTGCGGCGGGGCGATCGGATCGCGATCATGCTGCCGAACGTTCTGCAGTATCCGATCGCGCTGTTCGGCGCGTTGCGGGCGGGGCTGACGATCGTCAATACGAATCCGCTGTACACGGCGCGTGAGCTGGAGCATCAGCTGCAGGATTCCGGCGCGAAGGCGATTCTGATTCTGCAGAACTTCGCGCACACGCTGGGGGATGTGATCGAGCATAACCATCTCGATCTCGAGCACGTCATCGTCACGGGTGTCGGCGATCAGCTCGGCTGGCCGAAAGCCACGATCGTGAACATGGTCGTGCGTCACGTGCGCAAGCAAGTGCCGGGATACGATTTGCCTGGAGCGCTGCGGTTCAATGATGTGCTCGAACAAGGCAGATTCCTGCCGTTCGAGCCGGTCACGACGACGCACGACGACATCGCGTTCCTGCAATACACCGGCGGCACGACCGGCGTCGCGAAGGGCGCAATGCTCACGCATCGAAACATGATCTCGAACGTGCTGCAGGCGGGCGCGTGGCTCGGCACCGAATCGCGTCTCGGCGAGGACACGGTCATCACGCCGCTGCCGCTGTATCACATCTTTGCGCTCACCGGGAATTTGATGGTGTTCATCAAGCTCGGCGCGCGCAATGTGCTGATCGCGAACGCGCGCGATTTCCCGGCGTTCGTCGAGGAGCTGCGCCAGTGGCGATTCAGCTTCATCAGCGGCGTGAACACGCTGTTCAACGCGTTGCTGAACACGCCGGGATTTGCGGAGCTCGACTTCAGCGCGCTGCGCATCACGCTCGGCGGCGGCATGGCCGTGCAGCGATCGGTCGCTGAGCACTGGCAGCGCGTGACTGGGAATGTGCTGACGCAGGCCTGGGGTCTCACCGAAACTTCGCCGGCTGCGTGTGTGAATCCGTTCGCGTTGACGCAGTTCAACGGCTCGATCGGCCTGCCGATCTCCTCGACCGAAATCACGATCCGCAACGACGAGGGCCGCGAGCTGCCGATCGGCGAAGTCGGCGAGATCTGCGTGCGCGGGCCGCAAGTGATGCTCGGATATTGGAACCGGCCAGACGAGACCGCGCAGGTGATGATCGGAGATTGGCTGCGCACTGGTGACATCGGCCGGATGGATCACGGCGGGTTCGTGTACATCGAGGATCGCAAGAAAGACATGATCCTGGTGTCGGGCTTCAACGTGTATCCGAACGAGATCGAGAGCGTGGTCGCTGCACATCCGGGTGTGTTGGAAGTTGCGGCTGTAGCGCAGGAAGACGAGCGATCGGGAGAAGCGGTCGCATTGTTCGTGGTGAAGAAGGACCCGAATCTGACGGAGCAGCAGCTGATCGATTACTGCCGCGGCGAGCTGACGGGATACAAGGTGCCGAAGCACGTGTATTTCCGGACGGAGCTGCCGAAGACCAATGTGGGCAAGATCCTGCGGCGGGAACTCCGCGACAGTCTGCGACAGAGTCAGGCTAAAGCCTGACCCACAGGGAAGAGAACTGTAGGTCGGGCTTTAGCCCGACAATCCGTGCGGGGAGAAGACTCGGGCTAAAGCCCGACCTACAGCCCACTAACATGCGGCTGTTACAAGTGATAGGCAGGGCTGAGCTCGTGAACCGCTGCGATCATCGCGCCCGCATGCTCTGGATCGACCGCCGGATGAATCCCGTGGCCGAGATTGAACACATGCCCGTGACCACGACCGTAGCTCGCGAGCACACGCCCAACCTCAGCGCGAATCGCTTGCGGCGACGCGTATAAGCAGTTCGGATCCAGATTCCCCTGCAGCGCGACCCGGTCCTGCACAGAACGCCGCGCATCGGCGAGATCTGTCGTCCAGTCGACACCGAGCGCATCGCAGCCGGTGCTTGCCATCGCTTCCAGCCACGCGCCGCCGCCCTTCGTGAACAGAATGACCGGCACCCGCCGCCCTTCGTGCTCGCGCCGCAGGCCCGCGACGATTCGCTGCATCGGTTGCAGCGAGAACTCGCGATATTGCTGCGGAGTCAGCACTCCGCCCCAGGTGTCGAACACCATCACGGCTTGCGCACCGGCGGCAATCTGCGCGTTCAAGTACGACGTCGTCGAGTCGATGAGCAGAGTGAGCAGCGCATGCAGCGTCACGGGCTCGTTGTACATCATCGCCTTGATGTGCGAGAACTCGCGCGAGCTGCCGCCCTCGACGATGTACGTGCCGACGGTCCACGGGCTGCCGGCGAAACCGATCAGCGGCACGCGGCCGTTCAACTCGCGACGGATCAGGCGAACAGCATCCATCACGTAGCGCAGCTCAGTGTTCGGATCCGGCACACCGAGCTTTGCGACGTCGCTGCTCGAACGCACCGGGCGCTCGATGCGTGGCCCTTCGCCAGTCTCGAACTGCAGCCCAAGCCCGAGTGCGTGCGGAATCGTGAGGATGTCGGAGAACAGAATCGCTGCGTCGAGCGGATAGCGCGCGAGCGGCTGCAGCGTCACTTCGCAGGCAAGCTCGGGCGTCATGCAAAGCTTCAGGAAACTGCCGGCACGAGCCCGCGTCGCACGGTACTCCGGCAGATAGCGTCCAGCCTGGCGCATCATCCAGACAGGCGTGCGATCCACCCGCTGCCGCAGCAGCGCGCGCAACAACAGATCATTCTGCAAGGTGCTCAACTTCGCTTCCCTGGATCGAACAGGCGCTCGTGCTCCACGATCGCATATCGATCCGTCATGCCCGCTATGTAATCCGCGACGGCGCGCGCGCGGCCGACTTCTCCAGACTTCGCCTCGAGCTGCTTCGCAACCTGATGATGCTCGTCCGGCAGCAACTCGGGACGCGCAAAGAACGTGTCGAACATCGAGCGGATAACCGAGTTCGCCTTGTTCGTCATGCGCAGCACGCGATAGTGCCGGTAGACGTGGTCGCGCAGGTAGTTTTTCAGCTCCAGGTGTTCGGCCGCGACAGCTTTGCTGAACTGGACGAGCATTGCCGATCGAGCGCGCACGTCCTCGACGCTCGCGGGCGCGGCTTCGCGGATCGCAACCTGCGTCGTCTCGACCAGATCCGTCACAACGTGATTGATCATTCGCCGCACGACTTCATGAATCAGCCGTCGGCCTTGCAGATCGGGATAGAGCCCGAGCACGACGTCGTGCTGCCGCCGGAACAACGGCACTTCACGCAAGCCGTCCAGCACGATCAAGCCGGCGCGCAGGCCGTCGTCGAGATCGTGATTGTTGTAAGCGATCTCGTCCGCAAGATTGGCGATCTGCGCTTCCAGTGTCGGCTGACGACGGTTGATGAAGCGCTCGCCCAGCTCGCCGAGCTGCCGCGCGTTGTTGAGCGAACAATGCTTGAGGATGCCCTCGCGCGTTTCGAACGTGAGGTTCAATCCAGGGAACGCCGCGTAGCGCTCCTCGAGCTCGTCGACGACGCGCAGCGACTGCAGGTTGTGCTCGAAACCGCCGTACGGCTTCATGCAGTCGTTCAATGCGTCCTGCCCGGCGTGACCGAAGGGCGTATGGCCAAGGTCATGCGCCAGGCAAATCGCCTCGGCAAGCGTCTCGTTCAACTGCAGCGCCCGCGCGATCGTGCGTGCGATCTGCGCGACCTCGATCGAGTGCGTCAGGCGCGTGCGATAGAGGTCACCCTCGTGATTCACGAACACCTGCGTCTTGTAGACCAGGCGTCGGAATGCGGTCGAATGGATGATGCGATCCCGATCGCGCTGATACTCACCGCGCAGCACCGGTGCCGGTTCGGCGTGCGCGCGGCCTCGCGAGGCCGGCTCGGAGGCGGCATAAGGTGCGAGCGATGGGGAGTCTGCGGTCATGCGCTGCAGGCGAGTATCAGCCGAAATGTTCCTGCAGAGTAGCGTCGAGCGCCTGCGCGGCGTAGTCGTCGACCACGGTCGCTTTGCCGAGGCCCTGCAACAGCACCAGGCGAATACGCCCGCCGAGCACTTTCTTGTCCATTCCCATGAGCTCGCGCCCGCGCTGCGCGCCAATGCGCGGCGGTTCGACGGGCAGACCCAGTCGCGTGAGCACCTGCACGACGCGATCACGCTCGGCCTGCTGCAGCCAGCCCAGTCGCGTCGACATGTCGGCGGCCATCACCATTCCAGCGGCGACGGCTTCGCCATGCAGCCAATTGCCGTAGCCGGAGGCGGTCTCGATTGCGTGGCCGAAGGTGTGGCCGAGATTGAGGATCGCACGTAGACCGTGCTCGCGCTCGTCCTGGCCAACGACATCTGCTTTGATCTCGCAGGAGCGGCGGACCGCGTGCATCACTACGGCGTCCTCGCGCGCGAGCAGCGGTTCGACATTCGCTTCGATCCACTGCAGGAACGCAATGTCGTAGATGAAACCGTACTTGACGACCTCCGCCAGGCCGGCGCTGTATTCGCGCGCCGGCAGCGTCTGCAAAGTGCTGGTATCCGCGAGCACACAGCGTGGCTGATGGAAGGCGCCGATCATGTTCTTGCCGCGCGGATGATTGACGCCGGTCTTGCCGCCCACCGACGAATCGACTTGTGCCAGCAGCGTCGTCGGCACCTGCACGTAGTCGATGCCGCGCTGATAGCAGGCGGCCGCGAAGCCGACCATGTCGCCGATGACGCCGCCGCCCAGTGCGACTGCAGCCGCGTCGCGATTCATGCGCTCAGCGACGAGCGAGTCGAGAATGCGCGAGAAGCTCTCCAGCGTCTTGTGCTGCTCGCCGTCGGGCAGAATGAGCGTCGCGACGCGGCGGCCTTGCAAGGCGCTCTGCAGCTTCGGCAGGTACAGCGGCGCGATCGTTTCGTTCGTGACGATCAGCAGACTGCGCGCGGTGATGTGCGTGCTCAGAAGCTGCGCGTCTTCCAGCAGCCGCGGCCCGATCAAGATCGGATAGCTGCGCTCTCCCAAAGCAATGTCGACGCGTTCGTGCACAGGCGCGCTCATGTCTGGGGCAGGCCACGCAGCTGCGCGAGGATGTCGTCGGCGACGATGCGCACGTGTCGTCCGTCGGTCGCGACGGTCACGCTGGCAATGGATTCGTAGAGCGGGGCGCGTACTTCCATCAGCTCGCGCAGTCTGGTCTCGGGATCTGCTGTGTAGAGCAACGGGCGCTGGCGACCGTGCTTGGTGCGCTCGAGCTGCTGGCGAATGCCGGTGCGCAGGTAAACGACGCGGCCGCGCGCGGCGAGCCGCTCGCGATTCTCGGGCAACAGCACGGCGCCGCCGCCGGTGGCGATGACTACGTCGTGGAGCTGCGTCAGAGAGTCGATCACTTCGCGCTCGCGCTCCCGGAATCCGGTCTCGCCCTCCTTCTCGAAGATGTAGGGAATGTCGACGCCGGTGCGCCGCTCGATTTCGACGTCGCTGTCGTAGAAGGTGAGCTCCAGCAGGCGCGCCAGCGCCTTGCCGACGGCCGTCTTGCCCGAGCCCATCGGGCCGATCAGAAAGACGTTCCTGCGAGGGGCCTGCGAGCTCATGACGGCAGGGCACTATAAACGAAAGCGGCCGCCCGAAGGCGGCCGCGGATTCGTCGGAAACGCAGCTCCGATCAGTAGAGGCTCGCGCCCTCGCGCAGGATGCGCGGAGTCACGAAGATCAGCAGCTCGTCCTTGTTGTCGGTCTTGGAGGTCGTCTTGAACAGGTGACCCAGGACCGGGATGTCGCCCAGCCACGGCACTTTGGTCTCGGCTTCGCGACGCTCCGTCTCGAGGATGCCGCCGAGCACGACCGTCTGGCCGTCGTTCACCAGCACTTGCGTGACGATCTCGCGCGTGTCGATGCTCGGCACGAAGCCGCCGGTGGCGCTCGCGACGAGCTGACCGACGCTGTCCTTCGACACCGTGAGGTCGAGAATGACGCGATTGTCCGGCGTGATCTGCGGGGTGACCTTCAGCGACAGCACGGCCTTCTTGAACTGGGTCGTGGTCGCGCCGGAGGACGAAGATTCCTGGTACGGAATTTCCACGCCCTGCTCGATGGTCGCTTCACGCTGGTTGGCCGTGATCAAGCGCGGCGAGGAGATGATCTCACCGCGGCCTTCGGCCTGCGCAGCCGACAGCTCGAGGTCGACGATGTAGTCGGAATCGAGCAGCGTCATCGCGAGGCGGCCGGCCGGGTTCGCGACCGGCAGGTTCACCATGTAGCGGTTGACCGGATCGGGCGCCACAAAGCCAAACGGCGAGTTGATCGGGTTGCCCGCCGGATCCAGCTGCGGGACATGCGACAGGACGATGTCGTCGTCCTCGCGGCCGAAGTTCTGGGCGCCCACGACGCCGCTGCCATCCCGGCCGCCATGCTGGAACGCAGTGGTCGCGCCGAAGCGCACGCCAAGCTCGCGGCTGTAGTCGTCGTTGACGATCACGATGCGTGCTTCGATCAGCACCTGGCGCACAGGGATGTCGAGCGTCGACACCAGCCGACGGATGTCAGCGAGCCGCTCGGAAGTGTCCTGCAGAAGCAGCGTATTCGTACGCTCGTCGATCGCGACGCTGCCGCGTTCCGACAGCAGCGAGCTCTTGTCGCCCGACTTGATCAGCGTGGCGAGATCCTGCGCCTTCGCGTAGTTGATCTGCAGATACTCAGTGCGCAGCGGAGCGAGCTGCTGGACCTGCTGACGTGCGGTCAGCAACTCCTTCTCACGCGCGGCGATTTCCGCGGCGGGCGCGACGAACATGACGTTGCCTTCGCGACGCATGTCGAGGCCCTTGGTGCGCATCACGATGTCCAGCGCCTGATCCCACGGCACGTTCTGCAACCGCAGCGTGACGTTGCCGCCCACCGAGTCGCTGATGACCATGTTCTGGCCGCTGGTATCGGCCAGCAGCTGCAGCACTGCGCGCGTCTCGATGTCCTGGAAGTTCAGGGTCAGGCGCTCG
>DATJIP010000244.1:0-13060 GCA_035493235.1 Steroidobacteraceae bacterium | reverse complement strand
ATAACCTGACTCAGGCTTAGCGTCGTCTCCAAAGCGTCGGTGCCGGTCGTAGCGCCGCTACCCGCGAAGTTCTCGAGCTCGACGTCGAGATCCGGATTGGGCCGCAGATCTGCCTGGACGATTCGCGCTTGCGCAGCAGTCAGCTCGTAACGGCTCGCCAGCAACTCTGGGTTGGAGCGCAGCGCCAGCTCGACCGCCTGAGCCAGTGTCAGTTCGCCGCGAGGCTCGACCGGCTCGGCCGCCCACGCTCCGACGGCGAATACAATCAGTTGAATGAAGATGCATGCGCGACGAGCGCATGCCGATACAGTTCGCATGGAGTCCTCCCGCGACGTGCGCGCGCGAGCACGCAACGTCGGTTGAACAATCTTCCTAGGACGGGAGGATCAGCGCGGCGGACCGCACGGCGCTGTCCTTGAGCAAAAGCACCAACGAAAACCAATCGCCGCCTTCGCGGTGTCAACTATTCCGGGGGAAGATCCACGCGACATGCGTCGGCTAGTGCAACGCTGCTCGACTGCGGCTTCTCGCCGTCGGTCGCCGCATCGAACATAGACGAGCTCTCATCCTGTACGGGCATCGCTTCCATCGACGCCCACCAGCCGAGCGTTATGATTTCCGTCTCAGTGATGGTCGCCTCGCGCGTCATCGCCGGTCTTTCACAGACTCGCCGCAAGCGAGATTCGCGGCTACTGCGACATCCATCTGCATCGGACGAGAGAGTTTGAGATTTCGCATGAGGTCGACGTACGTCGATTCGTCATGATTGGCGAGGCGCGGGTTGTACCTGCGCTCCTCGCCAATTGTGGATGAGGTGCAGCCGCTGTAGTCGTGTGCCGGGTAGACGTGAGTTTCGTCGGGCAGTGTAAACAGCCTGTCGACAATCGAGCGGTAGGACTGATGGGGATCTCCCCCTCGTAGATCTGTGCGCCCAGTGCCGCGAATCAGCAGCAAGTCTCCGGTAAACACTGCCCGCGTCCCCTGATGCTCCAGGAAATAGCAGAAGGAGTCATCAGTATGACCGGGCGTATAGATCGCTCGGAGCGTCAACTCATCCGCGTGCAGAACCTCCGAATCCCTGACTCGAAACGAAACGCACTCCGCCTTGCTCTGCTCTCCCATCACCGTTCTACAGCCTGAGCACTCGCGGAGACTGCCCAGCGCCGTGATGTGGTCTGCGTGCGTATGCGTGTCGATGGCGATGACGAGCCTGAGCTGCAACTCGGATATCAGCTTCAGATACCGTTCGGTGTGTTCCTTCACCGGATCGATGATGTATGCCTCCCGGCCGATCCCTGAAGCCAGTACGTACGTGTAGGTGCAGGAAACCGAGTCAAACATTTGCCGGAAGAGCATGGCGTTCAGGCACCAGTAGGGACTCGTTGCAGATGCGCCAGGTGACCTGTCTTGATCCACACACAGCAGCCTTGGGGACCGGCCTCGGCTCGCACCAGGGAACCAGGCGGGAGCCGCAGCCACGACTGATAGAGGAAGGAGTCACGCCCATCCGTGAAATTGCCGCCCAAGACGACAAGCTCGAGACCGGCCGGCGCTCGCAGCAGGACCCTGCTGCCAGCTCGCCAACGTTCGAGGGCGACCACTTCGTACTTGTCCTGATAGAGCGGCATTACCTCCACGCCTGCCCGCAGCGGATCCCGCTGGTAAGCACACTTCGTGGTGTCGATGCGCACGTGTGTGCGATCGGCCGCGTCGAATTGCCACAGCTTCACCAGGATCGTGCAGCCCGGCTCCGAGCCCGGCGTGTGCGCGGAGGTGGGTGGATTGCGAACGTACGAGCCGGCGGGATAGTCGCCATGCTCGTCCTGGAATATACCTTCGAGCACAAAGAACTCTTCCCCACCCTCATGCGTGTGGCGAGAAAAATGCGAATGTGGGGCGTAGCGGACGATGGAGGTAGCCCGCGCCACCTCCTCACCGATCCTCTCCAGCATGCGGCGCTCGACGCCAGCAATGGGCGAGAGCGTCCATTCGAGAGTCGCAGCGTGAACTACCGCGCGCTGCGTGAAATCTGCGTTGAGCTGCATATGCGGTGCCTGTCAGAGCAAAGAGATACTTGGGCGCTCGCTGACGCGGGCACGCCAGGCCCTCAGGCGACCGAGTTCCGATGGCACGTCGATCTTGGCGATGTCGGCGTACAGCAGCCCGGCGAACGTCGTGATGTCCGCCATCGTGAATCGAGCTCCGGCGATGAAGGGCTGCCGCTCGAGAACCTGGTCGAGATATCGCATCCCGGCGAGCGCGCGTTCCCGGCTCTTCTCGCCCCACTCACGACACTGGTAGGTTTCGATATGAGGACCGAGCCCCGGTGTCGCGTGATGAAAGTACGTTGCCGCTGCATCCAACAGACCAGCCTCTGCACGTCGCTGCATCATGTGGATGAGGGCGCGATCCCGTGCCGTCGCGCCTGTCAGGACTGGCATGCCGTTCATGTGGTCGAGGAACTCGGTGATCGCCGTGCACTCTGCGATATGAGTGCCGTCATCGAGCTCGAGTACCGGAACAGTCCCTGCAGGATTTCTCGCGAGGAACGCCGGTGTTTTGTGCTCCGCCGCCGGCACGTTGACGTTCACGAAAACGATCTCGTCTTGCAGACCTTTTTCGGCGACCGCGATCCGGACACGCGTGGGATTCGGAAATCCCTTGTAGTCGTGAATTCTCAGCATTTGATGAGTACCTGGATGTGAAGGACTGGGAGTCCTGTTATGCGAACACGTGCGTGCCGTGCGTTATGGCCGCGCCTGCTCGGAGCGCGCCTGCAACGAACACAGTTTCCGCCAGCTCGCTGTCGGTGGCGCCTGCAGCGACGGCCGCCTTGCGGTGAACCTGGATGCAGTAAGGACATTGAGTCGTGAGCGCGACGGCGATCGCCATCAGCTCCTTGTATTTTTTCGGGATCGCGCCCTCGGCCAGAGCCGCTTTGTCGAGGGCTTTGAATCCAGCGAACGCTTCGGGTGCAAGTTGGCCGATAGCGGGAATCCGGGTCAGGTCCGACATGTTGAACATGAGAGTCTCCTTCCGACTAGTTGGTAGGTGATTTAGGGAAAAAAATTAGCGAGGTTGACGCGTGAGTCCCTTGAGCAGACCCGCCAGCGCCTGATCGAAAGATGCCGGCTCCTCAAGTGATAGCGCGATGAACATGGCTCCCTGCAATGTGGCAAGGATTGTCCGAGCCTCCTGTCGCGGCTGGACATCGGACCGAAGCGAACCTTCCGACGCGCCGCCCTTCAACGATCGCTCGAGCCAGCGCAGCTGCAGCTGGAAGAATTGCCGCACGGCATCCTGCAAGCTTTCAGGGAGAATCGCTGTCTCGGACGCGAGTACACCGCACAAGCAGGCATGACCCGCAGCTACCGCTTCACGATACAGGGCGCCATAAGCCCGTAACCGGTCAAGCGCAGTTTGCTTTCGCGTTTCGATGTCATCCAGTCGTCCCGAGAACTGCTCTGTGTACGCTTTCACAATAGCCACACCTAGGTCTTCCTTGAGCGGGAAATGGTGGTGGATGGAGGGCTTGCGGATACCTGCAAGCGACGCGAGGTGTGCATAGGAGAAGCCCGCATAGCCCTGCCGGCGCACCTGACCAGTGGCGATTTCTATCAGAGTCGACCGAGTATCGGAGCTCATGGATCTAGCCTACCAACTAGTCGGTCTGCATGCAACGAGTATCTGCACCGCGGTCACGAGCCGAGAAACCGGTGCGCTCCTCGATGTAACGGCGCAGCAGCCGCCGCACGACCTGCGAGGGCGTAGCGTCCTCTTCCGCACACAGCCGCTCGAACAGCTCCTGCTTGCGCGGATCGATCAGGATGGTCAGTCGGTTGCGCTCGTTGCGGCGATCACCCTAGTCGAGGACCTGCTCCAGCACGTTGTGGCCTGATCCGGACCGAGATTCCCATTGGAAGTGCTCATGCAGCTGAATGCGCCCGTCTGGAAGTGTTTGCACCTCGCAAGAGGAAACCCCGCCGTCGACACGTCCGCCCAGGTTGACTTGCGCGTATCTGAAGGTCAGCTGTCTTGCAGACAGTGTGCCCACCAGATGCCCCAATCGCACTGGTCCTCCAGAATATCGTGCAGACACCGTTTGCCCGTGCTGGGTGAACGCAAATAGCGTGTCGCTGTTGACCTCGCCGCTGCTCGCAGTCGCGGCTACGCGCATGCTGACTCCGTCGAGCAGCTCGTCGCGCGTGCCCACTTGCGTATCGACGCCACCTGAGAACACGAGCCGCAGCTCGGCCAAGACTGCGTCGGCAACCGCTAGTGGACAACCGGCGTAGTCGTAAATCCCACCGCGCTCGCTGTTCTGTCCACACACGACGAAGATTCCGCTGCCCACTTTGTGCTTGATTCGCGAGGCCAGCCAGCCGATGAAACCGCTGTTGTCAACGCCGGGCGGGAAATGGCAACACCACACACGCAGCCGTTCGATCGGTTGATCCTCAGCGAGTACGGGTACGAGCTGACTCCAGCAGTCTCGATCGCGCACGAGCGCGACTGCATCGGCCCGCGTCCGCTGCGCCAGTGCAGCGAGTGGGAACTCGTCGAACCACCAGTCGCCTTCCAGCACAGCGAAGCTCGTCAATGCGACGACACTACGCAATCGAAGATCGACCTGCTCGGGCGTCTCGTAGCTTATGTACATCTATCCGGCTTCCTCGCGGCGATCAGGGCATGCACCAGTATTCTGATTAATAGTGGTGAACGGTAGTACCCCGCCGTTGCACCTGTCAAGCGGTCGATACCGGTGCTACTCTGACGCGATGACGACGAATTCGGTTACACAGCCGTTCGTGTTCATAGGCGGGGACCCCAGTTTGGACCTGGTGAATACCGTTGCCTGGACGCGAGCCGGCCCCGTGCATGAGCGGCTGACGAGCTATGAAGCCCTGACGCGTTGGACGGAAGGCGCAGGCCTTCTGGATCGTGCGGCCGGCGCGAGTTTGCGCAGAATCGCGCAGTCACGTGTGCACGAGGCTAGGACGGTACTGGCGCAAACCCGCGCGATGCGCGCCGTTCTGCGGCAGCTCTTCAGTGCCAAGCCTGGCAGCAAGACTGCGGCTGAGAGTCTTGCTGCGTACAACGGGTCATTGCGCGAGGCGCTGCAATGGGTAGAGATTCGCCTGGCAACAGGCAGACGAACGCGGGCAGGCCACGCATTTCTCCAGTGGTCCTTGCAGGGTTTGGAAGATTCGCTCGAGTCCCCGCTACGCCTCATCGTCTGGTCTGCTGCGGAGCTACTGATATCCGACGAGGCCGCGGAGATTCGAACCTGCGCCGGTGAGGAGTGCGGGTGGGTCTACGTCGATCGCAGTCGCAACGGCTTGCGTCGCTGGTGCCGCATGCAGACGTGCGGTACAAAATCAAAGTCACGCCGGCGTCGTGAGCGCAGCGCGCATTGAACGATCGTGGTCGAATCTCTGTTCAATTCACGATCGAGGAACTGCCGGCCGAGTGTCAGGACGTTGACGCTCAGGACGAATTCATCGTCATCAGCAGCGGGGCTTTCGAGTCCGATGATCTCCGAGTCGCTCAATACGGCCAATCCCCCCGTCGCGCCTTCAACGCGGCCGCCGTACACCGGCAGACTGAGCCTGGCCGCATGCATGTGCTCTCTCGATCAACTGCACGCGAATCGCCCCGATTTGCGTTACTGAGAAGGCAAAGATGGACGGCGGCCACGACCGTGATCGTCCGAACTGCGTTCAGCTTCGGCGTCAGTGCCCTCAGGCCGATCATCGAGAGGCGTACGGCAGTGTCCACAAAAGTGTCCACACGCCACACGAAATGCCGCAGGAAAATCCTTCGGACGCCGTACCTACCACCTGATGGAGCATCAAAGCGTCGGCATTCTTCGCGTGCCCGAACCGCTGAAATTCGCTTGTCTGGTGCCGGCTGAGGGACTCGAACCCACGACCCCCTGATTACAAATCAGGTGCTCTACCAACTGAGCTAAGCCGGCTTAGCGGGGGGGCACATGCTAGCAGTTGCGACACATGGCGCAACTCGCTCAGTTGAGTTGAGTGCGCGCCTGCGCGACCAGGCGGACATAGATAGCGGCCGCGCGATCACCCAGCCGCCGATCGAAATTGGCATCCAAAGGCCGATTGCTCAGGTGGAATGGCTCGCCAGCTTCATGTGAGCCCGAGATGGCTGCCAGTTCCGCCAGCCGTCTCCAGGTTTCCGCACGCATGCAGAGGTCCTCGTAGCAAACGAACAATGCAGGCTCGGGTTTCGAGCGCTCGAGCCATGAATACGTCTCGCACCACAGATGCAACCAGTAGTCCAGCGTAGCGGGCGGGTACGGAGCCGGCACGGAATCTGCGAACTGGAAAGGTCGATGGTCACGACCAAATTCGTGGTGACCCAGCCAGGTCATATAGGAGAGAACGAACTCATGCTGGGCCTGCAGTTCCAGAAAACGCAGGTGCTGGCGCAGAAGAGAGTGAGCGTGCTGCAGAGGATCGCGGAAGGGAATCAACAGCAGTGCATTCGGGAACGTACGGTGAATGGCGGCGAGCCGCAGAATGTTGTTGTTGTTCTTGGCCAGATAACGATCTATTCGCGGATCGTTCGCCGACAGGATTGCGTTCACATAGCGGACGTACTTCTCCAGCAACTCTGCGCCGGGCTCGTGCGGCTTCAATCGGTCGATCTCGAGATACTCATCGCCCGCGAAGATCCGCCAGAAGACCTCATCGAGGCTTTCCGGGCTGTCGGCATCGACGAGCAGGCTGTCGCCATGCGCGCGTTCCGAGCGCTCGATATCGCGTCGCGAAATCCGCGACAGGCGGCGCCAGAGGTTCGGCGCCAGGACGAAAGGCATGTCTCGATAGGTGAGCGATCGGTACTGTCCCGTCGCATGAAATCGTCGCATCAGTACCGTGGTGCCGGCACGTGCCAGGCCTGAGACGAACACATGTCTTTGCGAGACGACTTTCGCTGGGTCGGCTCGGACCGTCATCTGGTCGAGGTCGACACTCATCTCGGCGATCGGCCGGTAGTGCAACGCCAGCCGATGGAGCAGTCGCTCCAGGAAACTGTAGTCGGAGTCAACCGCTGCGGGATTCACGAGACGCTTTCCATGCCTTGATCATCCGCTTGATCGGGTACCAGACAATCCCGACGAAGCCGAGGAAGATCGAGGAGAGTATGCCGAGGACGACGGCGATCGTGCCGGCCCCGGCGCCGGGTCCGATATAGGCGTTTGCTGCGAGCGGCAGTTGCAGCAGCGCCAGCAGGCCGACAGCAAAGACTATTTTGCGCATGAGAAGTCCTCCGCGAAGTTGAACGCATCGAGAGGGAACCAGATGGCTTCGGATATCGGGTAATTGAATTCGTCGCTGCCGGGTTTGGGATTGAAAATTTCGAGCACCATGTGCGAGCTCGGCTCGACTTCGAATACGCGGCCCTGCTGGGGACTGGTGATCAACAGATTTCCCGGCTGGGTGATCTGGTGTTTTCCTCTGATGCGCGAGTAGAAGTCCGCGGTACGCCCATCGAACACGACTCGCGTGCTCTGCGTAGCCGGCACGACGCCCACGATCCGGCTGTAGTCGAGACTCATGCGATTGTCGTAAACGGTGATTTCACCGTTGGGCTGCCAGTCCGGATCATGCTGGCGCCGCCATGCGCCGATTCGCGACCACTTCACTTCCAGAGTGTCCGGATCCACGACAAAGACCAGGTTCAGCGAACGCGCGCTCAGCAGCAGATCGCCCGCTGCGAAACCTTCGAACCGGTCCGCGATAGCCGCGGGCAGTGGCTCGACATCGTTCAGATGAAACGGGTTGTCCAGCCATTCTTCCGAGGTGTTGCGCGGATTCGCCCTGGCGAAGTTGCGATCGCGCTCACGGATATCCAGGATATGAAGCGTGGGATTCGCCGCGACGATGTCCTCCATCGTGATGCGTCGAACGATCTTGCCGGTCGCCGTCGCCACTTTCACCACGGTCTCATGCAGTAACTCTCCGTCCGCGACTTCACGACGCAAGGTCCAGACGAAGCTCTCGTCCTCATCGAGCGTTACCGCGTGGTTGAAGTTGCCGCCAACGGACCAGATCCGCCTGCCACACGCGTCGAAGCGCTGCAGCGAGACACCCTCGTCGAACGAAAAGATCACCGAGCCGTCCTTGAGGATGGCAAACCCGTGGACGTACTTGCGAAACGAGGGCAGCGGCTCCTCGCCTTGAATGTCTTGCTCGGTCAGTTTCCAGACCTTCACGATCTCGAGCTCCGGCGAAAGCGCGAGCGCCGCATGCGTGAATTCGCCGTCTACTACGAATCCGCCGACGAGCACGCGCCATCCGGAGGCCCGAGCCAGCGCAGCTCGATCAGCGCGCACCACCGGTCCCTGGACGTGAATCCCTTGCTTCAGCTTCATGGGACGGAATTCAGACAGGTCGGCTCCGGTCCGCGGCACGCGCAAGCCCGAGTCCGCGTCCTGGCGCAGCTCTCGAAGCGAGATTCTCACGGTGTCCGGGAACGAGGCGATGACGACCGCGGCCTTGCCCAGCCGTCCAAACCGAGTGCTGCCGTCGAGCGTGCTCTTGACGCACCAGGCGAAGATCACGGTAAAAAGTGCACCGAGGAGCAGAACCAGCAGGAACAGCCAAAGGGGAAGCAGTTTTTGCATGCCGAACCGTGAGCGCATCTCAGGGTCATCGTCGATGACCATGCTGCTGACTGCTGACCGCCGTCTAGTCGATGCGATTTGAATCGCCACGGAACACCAGGCTCCTGCTGACCGTCAATTTCCTGCACTCCCGATCAGCAAAAGCCTGCGGTATCAGCGCGAGTTCCCAAGCATGGTTTACGCGGTACTTTTTCCTTTTTGCATAGTCTTCTTCGAGCTATTCGCGTTGCTGAAGGTGGGTCGGGATGCGATGGCAATCATCACTCGCTCCCAGGAAGCCATGCGCGTGCTCATGTATTCGGAGCTTGCAGACGATGACAAGGAGGTCTTGATGCGACGCGGGTCGGCTGAGATCTTCAAAGCGACGCTGCGCTTTGCGTTGAAATTCGTCGCAACAGGTGCGGTCCTGTATCTGCTCTTCATGCTGACCGTCAATCTCTTGCCCGATCTGCAGCAGGCGCTGCTCGAGAGTCTTTATTCGCCGGTCGTCATCGCGGGACTGACGGTCGCGACACTGTGCTATGCATGGGTGCGCAGGGCCATTACATATATATGTATCGGGCGCCGGGCCGGGTCCTAGTCCTTCCGCACGTACAGAGTGAAGGACTCGTTGCGAAAAACAGGCCGAAAGTCCGGCAGTGCTGCGACCTGGCGCTCGCTCAGTTGCCACTTCGACCCCGCCTCTCCGGAAAAGAGCGCGATCGAGTTGACGTTGCGGGCGCTGTCGATCCGGCGGATGAGCACCGCCTCCTTGCCGCCCAGCAGGCGCATCGCTCTCGGCTTGAAGAAGGCAATCGGCTGGATGCCAGCCGGCTGCGCTCTGACGTATTCGAACAATTCGCTCGCCGCGCGCGAGTACGGGCCGTCGCTGCTTCGGTCGCGATTCAGATCCATCCGATAGATATTTGCGGCGACCGCGCCGGCGAACAACAGCGCGATGACGAAGGCGCTGGCGAGACCGGGCTCGCGGGCTCCTGGCAATTTCGCGGCTGCCCTGCGTACCAAGTCTTCGACGCCGGCGACGGCGAGCACGGCGACGGCGAAGAGCACCGGCAAGTAGTAACGCTGGCCGCCGTTGTAAGGAAACAGAATCAGCAACAACAGGTGGCCAGCTGCGTACAGCGCCAAAAGGAGCCCTATCTGCCTCAATCGGCACGCACCGTAAACAGCGAGAGCAGCAAGCACCAGCACTGAAAGTCGCTCGAGCGTCGGCGGCAGAGCGACCATCGGATAGAACCAGCCGAAGGCTGCGAGCGTTTCGCCGGTCCGGCGCGCCAATGAGGCTGGGTCAGCGGTCAGGTACCCGACATGAACCAGAGTTCCATCGGGGAGCAGCGCGTAATAAGCGAGCAGCAGCGCGGCGCCGGTCAAGGCGAACGGGGCAACGCCGACTGCAACTGTGCGAACACTCGCACGTCGAGTGAAGATCGGCACTGCGCCCAGGCTGGCCGCGATGGCGATCAGAGTCACTGCACCGTTCGATCGAACAAAGTAGCTGCTAGCAGCGAACACTGCGGCGATGATCGTCGCCCAGACGTTTGCACGTGACGACCGAGGCGACCAAGTGCGCAATGCCACAGCCGCGAACAGAAGCGCGACACCGGTAAGCGCAAGGAACACGACGTCCGAACCGATCATGTCGCCGAGACTGGTCAGGTCGGGCTGCATGCCGACCATGATCGCGACGCAGACCGCCGCTGCAAAACTGAGTCGACTCACATACGCCAACGCACCCGCGGTGATCGTGATCACGGCCATCGACGCGATCGAGACGATCTTTACGGTCGCAAGACTCGAGCCGAATGCCGCGATGACTAGCGCCAGAATCGCCGGATAGCCCCATGGATAGGCATCGGGCCCGGTGCGCCAATCGCTGGCTGCCATCAGGCGCGCATTGAGTTGGACTTCGTCCACGACCGTTCCCTGCAACAGAGCTTTTGCCTGCAGCAGGTAAGCGGCGAAATCATCTCCCCAGGAGTGTCCCGGGGTTTGCCAGAAAACTGCCAGCGCGACGGAAGCTACCGCGACGGCGAAAGTGAGCAGGAGCCAAAGCCCGCGCCTCCTGCTGCTGGCACTTTCGTCGTCGTGTAACGCTCGGAAGACATTTTCTTGCGAGTCGGCCGGTGTCGCCATATCGAGACGTGCGTGAATTTTTTACAGAGACGACGCAGCGCGCGAGTTTGCGCACTCGTTCGTCCCGAACCTGCAGAACTGCTCTATTTGTTCGACAGTTCCCGCGCAGCGGGATCTCGCTTCAATTCGCCGCGGCAGCCGGGCACGCGCGCATTTCGAGGCGCGTGATCTTGCCAGGATCCGTCTGAAAGATGCTGCTGTCGATGACCTGTCCGGGCTCCTGCAGGTCGACATCGATCCAGTACACCGAGCCGGCGCGCTTGCGATCGTCGATGCGCGGTATGAGCCCGAGAGCACGCACTTCATCGAGTCTGCGTTGTGCGCGCTGGTAATCCGAGAACACTCCGAGCGAGAGCATGTTCGCTGGCTCGGAGCCCGGCATCAAGTACACGTCCGCAATGCCATTCGCAGAAAGGGTCTTGAGCGCAGCTTCCGCCGCCTCGCGCGTTGCAAGCCCCTGCACGCTGACCCAGTAGCCGGCCCAGATCTCGCCCTGCTCCATGCGTTGCCGCGGCTGAAATCCAGCAGCGCGCAGCGACGCTTGTGCCTGCGCGGCCTGCGGCAGATCGGCGAACGGGCCAACACTGGTGCAAGACAGGAAGTCATTTGCGGCACTGCCGCCCGCGTGCGCCGATTCTGCGGGCGCGAGCGGCTCCACCGCGGGCGGTTGCACGTCCTGAATGCGCGCGATACCGGGCTCGGGAGGATTCGCTTCCGCCACCTCGCGCGCGAGAACGATGCGAGCCGGCCGCTCGACGGGTGGTGCGCCCTTGCGATCGAGACTGCCGACGCTGACGTCGAGCAGCTGCGACCACGTGAAGTAGAAGACGTTGGCGAGTATCAGCAACAGGCAAAGCGTGCGCATGGCAACCGGATCGTGATTGTTATTTGGCGCCGCGCGCCCAGTACGCCGCGATATCTGCCATCTCGGCCGGGCTGAGCTCCAGCTTGCGCTTGTGTTTGACCTTGCCTGCGACGATGTCGCGCATCAGGCTTTCCAGCGAGGCCGCGTCCTCGCCTTCCCAGTCGTCCGCCGCGTGGCATCCGGCACATTTACTCTCTGCCGCAATCCGGCCAGCCTGGATGTCGGCTGCCCGCGCCAGGGCGCTCGCCAACGCGGTCGCTACGACTACAAGCAGTACGAGAAATAACCTCGGCACAGGCGCGCTCCGTCTGACATGTAAAGTCGCGTCGCCGCGCAATGATACATGGACCGGAACATCCGCTTCCAATCAGTAATTGTTGATCCTACGACAGCGTGTGCGACGAGAAGCCAATATGGACGCAGTGGATACAACGCCTCGCCCGAGCGGACCCTCCATTGCGGTACTCATCCCTTGTCGTAATGAAGCGGCGACGATTGCCAAAGTCGTGAGCGACTTTGCGCGCGCGCTACCGGGCACTCCGATCTACGTCTACGACAACAACTCGAGCGACGACACAGCTGCCGAGGCGCGCAGGGCAGGCGCAATCGTGCGCGGCGAATGGCAGGCCGGCAAAGGCAACGTCGTACGGCGCATGTTCGCCGACGTGGAAGCGGACGTCTTCGTGCTCGTGGACGGCGACGACACGTATGACGCGGCGGCGGCGCCGGCGTTGATTCAGCGGCTCCTGGCCAGCTGTCTGGACATGGTGAATGCATCGCGGATGGCGAGCAGCGACGCGGCCTACCGGCTCGGCCACCGCTGGGGCAATGCCTTGCTCACGAGTGTGGTGGCGTCAGTCTTCGGCGACCGCGTGACCGACATGCTGTCCGGGTATCGTGTTTTTTCGCGCCGCTTCGTCAAGTCGTTTCCGCTGCTGTCCGGCGGCTTCGAAGTGGAGACCGAGCTCACGGTTCACGCCCTCGAGTTGCGGCTGCCCATCGCAGAGGTGCCGTTGCGCTACCGGGAGCGCCCCGCTGGATCGACCAGCAAGCTGCGGACCTACCGCGATGGCTGGCGCATCCTCATGATGATCGTGCGCCTCATCAAAGAGGAGAAGCCGCTGCGGTTCTTCGGCTTCTTCTTCGTCGTGCTGGCAGCCTGCGCGGTGATCCTGGAGGTGCCGATCCTGCTCACGTATCTGAAGACCCATCTGGTGCCGCGACTGCCCACGGCAGTCCTCGGCACCGGTCTCATGCTGCTCGCCTTCCTGTCGCTGACGTGTGGCCTGATCCTCGATACGGTCACGCGCGGGCGCATCGAGCTCAAGCGTCTGCAGTATCTCTCGATTCCGTTGCGGCGTAGTCCGCCGCTCGCCGAGTCCAGGGTCGCGGACCTGCGTCGGCTCGGTTGA
>DATJIP010000243.1:0-9570 GCA_035493235.1 Steroidobacteraceae bacterium | reverse complement strand
CGTCAGCGTTGCTCGATCGCGTCGGGCTGAGCGCGCGTCTCGATCATCGGCCGGGGCAATTGTCGGGTGGTGAAAGGCAGAGGGCGGCTGTCGCGCGGGCGCTGGTCACTCAGCCTTCCGTGGTGCTCGCCGATGAGCCGACCGGCAACCTCGACGGCGCCAACGCGCGGCAGGTGTTCGAGCTGATGCTGGAGTTGAATCGCGAGCTGCAGACTGCGCTCGTCATCGTGACGCATGCGCCGGAGCTCGCGACTCGGATGCAGCGCACGCTGACGCTGCAGGAAGGAAGATTGTCAGGCTGAAGCCTGACCTACGTTGCTCTTCCTGTGGGTCAGGCTTCAGCCTGACTCTTCATTTCTTTCCCAACGCGGACTCTCTGCGCGCGCTCACTTCCTTGCGCTTGTGATATTTCAGCACCAGGGTCAGGTGCCAGAGGCCGCCGACCGTGACGTAGCCGGTGACGGCCGTGGCGATGCCAAGGATCAGGCAGCCGAGCAGGAACGGCTTCCAGATCGGTATCAACGCCGTCGTCAGCCACTCCCAGCTCAGCTCGAACGCGATGTTGTGGAAGCTGACGCCAAGCAGATGACAGCCGACCCAGTACGCCGAGATGTACATCGGCACGATCGTGAGCGGGTTGGCGAAGAACGTTCCCGCGATCGCTGCCGGCACGTTCAGCCGTAGCAGCAGCGTGGTGATCGTCGCCACGATGATGTGTACGGGCAGCGGCATGAAGGAGATGAACAGCCCGATCGCGAACGCGCGCGTGACGCTGCGGCGGTTGAGCGACCAGTAGGCGGGGTGCTCGAGCAGCAGGCGGAACGGCCGCATGAACCACGGCTGTTTCCAGCGCTGCCGCTGGCGGGACAGGTTCTTGAACAATCGTCTCGGCATAAGGGCGCGAAGTATCGCAGACAGGGAGGTCGGGATGGGGCGAGTTGCGCTCGCATTTCTGCTCGGGGCGTGCTGCATCCACTGTCTGGCGCGGCTGCCGGACTGGCACGGCGCGATCGGATTGCTGGTCGCTGCGGCCGCGCTGACGCTCGTCGGGAGATTCAAGCTGGTGGCGGGGCTGCTTGCGGGACTTATTGGAGGTTTGGCCTGGACGTGGTTGAGCGCCGCCGGCCGCGTCGCCGGCGATCTGCCGCCGGCGCTGGAGGGTCAGGACTTGCTGGTGCGCGGTTACGTTGCCTCGTTTGCTGCGCAGGCTGCAACGGGAGATTCGCAATTTCTGCTTGACGTTGCGGAGCCGCGCCGCGGCGTCTCACCCCGCATTCGGCTCGTGTGGTACGGCGCCGCGCGTGCACCGGGAGCCGGCGAGCTGTGGCAACTGGTCGTCCGGCTCAAACGGCGCAACGGTTTCGCCAATCCGGGCGGCGCCGATCACGAGGCACAGTTGTTTCGCGATGGCATCGGCGCGACCGGCTACGTACGCGATGACGCTCGCAACGTCCAGCTTGCGCCGCCGTCCGTGCGCTATGCAGTGACCCGTGCGCGCGGCTGGATCTCGGCGCGAGTTCAGGAGGCAGTGCACGATCCGCGAGCGCTCGGCGTTCTGCAGGGCCTCGCCGTCGGCGACACGCAGGCGATGACGACCGAGCAGTGGCGCGTGTTCGCTGCGACCGGTACGACGCACCTGATGGCGATCTCCGGTCTGCACATCAGCATGGTCGCAGCGCTGGCCGCGTGGCTCGGCGGTGCCATCGTACGGCTGCGTTCCGCGCAGGCACGCGGCTGGAGCGCGATGCACGGGCAAGTCATCGCCGGCGCAACGGCAGCGCTTCTCTATTCCTCGCTCGCGGGATTGTCGGTGCCCACGCAGCGAACGATGCTGATGCTCGTCATCTATTTCGGTTCGCGCTGGTATCGGCGCCAGCTCGCCGTCTCGCATGCGCTTGGTCTGTCGCTCGTCGGCGTGCTGCTGATCGACCCTTTCGCGCCGCTCGCGCCGGGCGCGTGGCTGTCGTTCGGCGCGGTCGCGATCATTCTGCTGGCTGTTGCCGGCCGCGTAAGGCGTGACGGTCCCATCGCCGCATTCGCGCGCGTCCAGCTCGCAGTGACGATCGGACTCGTACCGCTGCTGCTCACGGCGTTCGGCAGCGTGTCGCTGATATCGCCCGTTGCGAACGTCATCGCCATTCCGTTGTTCACGCTGGTGCTGGTGCCCACCGTGCTTCTCGGCGCGTGTGCCGCGTCGTTGTGGCTGCCGGCCGGCGATTGGATTCTGACGCTGCCCGCGCACGTGCTGCAGTGGACGTGGCCGCTGCTCCAGTGGCTCGCCAAGTGCCCGCTGGCGGTATGGCATTTCCCGCAGCCGCCCGTTGGCGCGCTCGTCGCAATGGTCATCGGGGTTGTGCTGCTCGTCGCACCGGGGATTTGGCCGACGCGATTAGCCGGCGTCGTGCTCTGCCTGCCGTTGGTGCTTCAGCGCGTGCCGGGCCCCGCTGTCGGTAATTTCGAGGTGACGATGCTCGACGTGGGGCAGGGGCTGGCCGTCGTCGTGCGTACGCATGCGCACGTCCTCGTTTACGACGCGGGCCCCGCGTTTCCGTCGGGGCGTGACGCCGGCGAGCTAGCTGTGTTGCCCTATCTGTACGGCTACGGGGTGCGGCACGTCGATGCGCTCGTCATCAGTCACGGCGATCTCGATCATCGTGGCGGCGCGAACAGCATCCTCGCTAGCGTGCCAGTGGCGCACGTACTGGCCGGGCCGTCGGTCGGGCCTCTTGCTCGACCGCGTGAGCGATGCCGACGCGGGCAACGGTGGCTCTGGGATGGCGTGCAGTTCGAGATGCTGCATCCTGCGCCTTCCGCGCGGGCCAGCGACAACGATTCGTCCTGCGTGCTTCGGATCCACAGCGCCGCGGGGGCTGTGTTGCTGGCCGGCGATGTGGAAGCAGGCGCCGAGGCCGAAATCGTCGACAGCGGGTTGCCACGCACGACGGTCGTCGTCGTACCTCATCACGGCAGCCGCACCTCTTCGACGGCGTCGTTCGTTGCAGCGGCGCGTCCTGCGCTCGCGCTGATCTCGGCCGGATATCGCAATCGCTGGGGGTTGCCGCGGCGTGAAGTCGCCGAACGCTGGCGCGCAGCCGGTGCACGCGTGCTGACGACGGCCGACAGCGGTGCGATCCAGATCACATTCGCTGCCGGTCGTCCGCCGCTGGTGCTCGAATATCGGCAGACGCAGCGACGCTACTGGCGTCGCTGACTGGCGCCGCGCCGCTATCTGCTACTATGCCGCGCTAATAACGAGGCCCACTCCGGACATACACGTCTGCACTCATGTTCGAAATAGTGAAAGCCGGCGGTTTCATGATGGGGCCGCTCATCCTCGCCTCCATCGTCGCCGCGGCCATCATTCTGGAACGACTCTGGACACTCCAGTCGAAGCGGGTGTTGCCGGCGGAGCTCACCGACAAGGTGTGGCGCTGGGTCGAGCAGGGGCAGATCCAGGACAAGCACATCGCAGCGCTCGAGCAGAATTCGCCGCTGGGCAAGGTGCTCGCCGCCGGTCTCGCCAATCGTCACCGTGACCGCGCGATCCTCAAGGAAGCCATCGAGGACACCGGCCGTCACGTGGTGCACGAGCTGGAACGGTTCATCAGCACGCTCGGCATGATCGCGTCGCTGTCGCCACTCATGGGACTGCTCGGCACGGTGACGGGCATGATCCGCACGTTCAACGCTATCACGACCGCCGGCGTCGGCAATCCGACAGCGCTTGCCGGCGGTATCGCCGAGGCGCTGATCTGCACGGCGGCGGGCCTGGCTGTGGCGATCCCGGCGACGATCTGCTATCGCCTGTTGCGCGGCCGGGTCGAGAGGCTGGTCGTGGCAATGGAAAAGGAAGCGATGAAGCTGGTGCAGGCGATCGAGCAGCAGCCTGGCATCCGCATGCAAACGGGCGCCCACGCCGCCGGCTCGAGAGGAGCCGCCGCATGAGGCTGCGCTCGCGCGATCACGAAGATCCCGAGCTGAACGTCATCTCGCTCATCGACGTGATCCTGCTGCTGCTGATCTTCTTCATGCTCTCGACCAAGTTCGTGGACGACTCGCGTATCACACTGCAGCTGCCACAGGCCAGCAAGGAGCCCGTGGCCGGGCAGAAGCGCGATCCCATCGAAGTCAGCGTCACGGCTTCGGGCGAATATCGCGTCAACGGCCAGACGCTCATCAATACCAGTCCGGCCACGTTGTCCGCCGCCATCGCGAAGGTTGCGGGCGAAGCGCGCGACATTCCGGTCACGATTCGCGCGGACGCCCGCAGCACGCATCAGTCAGTCGTGACTGCAATGGACGTTCTCGGCCGCCTCGGATTTCGCGCCATCAGCATCGCGACCGTGAACGAGAGCGGCACTGCGCCAGCCGCGAACTGAACGGAACTCACCGGTCCGCATGAACTCTCCCGATCGCACTCCGAAGTCAGTGCTCGCGCCGGGCGCGTGGCAGACCTATCGCCGTCTGTTGAGCTACGTGCGGCCGCATCTGGGGGCGTTCGTGCTCGGCGTGCTCGGCGCCGCCCTGTTCGCGGCCAGCATGGCTGCCTTCGCGGCCTTCGCCAAGAAGTTCGGCGACATCATGGCGGAGCGCGACCCGGACACGATCATCATCCTGCCGCTCGCGCTCATCGGCTTGTTCATCCTGCGCGGCCTCGGCGATTTCGTGCAGACCTACTGCATGGGCCACGTCGGCCGGCACGTGGTCAAGCGGCTGCGCTCGCAGATCTTCGAGCGCATGATGCAGCTGCCGATCGGCTACTACGATCGCAATTCGAGCAGCGTGCTGCTGTCGCGGCTGACTTACAACACGGAACAGGTCGGCACGGCAGCGACCGATTCGATCGTCGTTGCCGTGCGCGAGTCGCTGACGGTGCTCCTCTCGATCGGCTACCTGTTCTATACGAACGCGCGCTTGGCGGCGATCGCCATGACGATGGGTCCGGTGGTGGCATGGCTGGCCACCATCATCAACCGCAAATTCCGTCGCTACAGCCGGCGCATCCAGGACTCGATGGGCGACATCACGCGCGTCGCCAAGGAAACCCTCGACGCGCCGCGCGTCGTCAAGGTCTACAACGCGCAGGGTTACCAGAACGCGCAGTTCGAAGCGGTCAACGAGCACAACCGCAGGTCGTTCATGCGACTGGTGCTCACCAAGGGCCTGTCCAATCCGGTCGTGCAGCTGGTGATGGCGCTCGGCTCGGCAGTCGTGCTGTCGATTGCGATCGCCGACGTGGTGCACGGGCGCAAGACCATGGGCGAGCTGATGGGCTTCCTGGTCGCGCTGGTCAACATCAGTCAGCCGCTGCGCAGCCTGGTCGCAGTCGCAGGTCCGATGCAGCAGGGCATCGCTGCCGGGCAGAGCATCTTCGAGCTGCTCGATGAGCCGGCTGAGCCGCCGGGCGGCAAGCTCGTGGCGCAGCGCGTGCGCGGCGCAATCGAATTCGAGCGCGTGTCGTTCTCGTATCCGGTCGGCAAGGGCATCACGTTGCAGGACCTGAGCCTGCGCGTGAATGCGGGGCAGGTACTCGCGATCGTCGGCAAGACCGGCAGCGGCAAGTCGACGGTGGTGAATCTGCTGCCACGGTTCTACGACGTCAACGAGGGCACAGTGTGCGTCGATGGTCACGACGTGCGCGAATACGAGCTGACGAATCTGCGCGACCAGATAGCGATGGTCAGTCAGGAAGTCGTGCTGTTCAACGACACCATCCGCGCGAACATCGCGTTCGGGCGCGAGGCATCGCCCGAGGCAATCGAAGAAGCGGCGCGGGCCGCGCACGTGATGGAGTTCGCGCAGTCGCTGCCGGCGGGGCTCGATACGATGGTGGGCGACCGCGGCGTGCTGCTCTCCGGCGGGCAGCGTCAGCGCATCTCGATCGCCCGCGCGCTATTGAAGGACGCGCCGATCTTGATCCTCGATGAAGCGATGTCGGCGCTCGACTCGGAGTCCGAGCGCATCATCCAGGGAGCGCTCGAGGAGCTGATGCACAACCGCACGACGCTGGTCATCGCACATCGCCTGTCGACGATCGAAAACGCGGATCTGATCGTCGTCATGGAGGCGGGCCGTATCGTGGAAAGCGGCACCCACGCCGAGCTGCTGGCACGTAACGGACAGTACGCGACGTTGCATCGACTCCAGTTCGCCGCGTGAGCGCCTCCGCCGATTCGTTCCTGCAGCGAGTCTGGTACGACCGGCACGCGCAGTGGCTCTCTCTCGTCTTGTTGCCGCTATCGTGGTTGTTCGGCGCGGTGGTCACGTGCCGACGTCTGGCATATCGCATCGGTCTACTGCCGCGGGTTCGCGTCGCGCGGCCCGTCGTCGTGATCGGCAACGTCACGGTCGGCGGCACCGGCAAGACGCCGTTCACGATCTGGCTCGCTACGCAGTTGCAGGCGCAGGGCAGACGCGTGGGGATCGTTCTGCGCGGTTATGGCGGCAACTCGTCGCACTGGCCTCGTGACGTCAGCAGCGACTCTGCGCCGGAAGAAGTGGGCGATGAGGCAGTGCTGCTGGCGAGTCGCACTGGCGCGATCGTAGTCGCCGGGCCCGATCGTGTGGCCGCCGCGCAGCGAGCAATCGAGCGCGGCGCGGAGATCGTGCTGTCGGACGACGGACTGCAACACTATCGACTGGCGCGCGATCGCGAGATCGTCGTCATCGACGGACGGCGCGGCGTCGGCAATCGACGGCTGCTTCCGGCGGGCCCTCTGCGCGAGCCGGTGAGCCGACTCACGCAGGCAGACCTGCGCGTCATCTCCTGGCGCGACGGTTCTGCGCGTTCGCTGACGCCTGTCCCCGCAACGATCCAAGCGTGCGCGCGGCTAGCCGAGGCATGGGCGCTGGTCGGCGGCGAGACGCGTCCTGTGGAAACGTTCAGAGGCAGCCGTGTGCACGCGGTTGCAGCCATCGGCCATCCGCAGCAGTTCTTCGCAGCCCTGCAGGAGCTCGGCATCGAGGTTGCGCCTCACGCGCTGCCGGATCATGCTCGCCTGACCGCCGCGGACATCAGCTTTCCCGATGCGTTGCCGGTGCTGATGACGGAAAAGGATGCAGTAAAATCGCGCGCAATCGCCGATCAGCGGCATTGGGCCGTACGCATGGACGTCATGGTGACCGAGCAGGATGCGGCGGCGGTGCAGGCAATGCTCGATCGACTCGGATGACAACCATGGATACGAAGCTGCTCGACATACTCGCGTGCCCGCTCTGCAAGGGACCCTTGCAGTACTCGAAGGTGCAGCAGCTATTGGTCTGTCGCGCCGATCGGCTCGCCTATCCGATTCGCGACGGCATTCCCGTGATGCTCGAAGAAGAAGCGCGCGCGCTCGAGCCCATGGATCCGCTGCTGCGGGACTGAAGCGGCTGCATGGGATTCAAAGTCGTCATCCCCGCACGCTACGCGTCGACGCGCCTGCCGGCCAAGCCGCTGGTCGATCTCGGCGGCCGGCCGATGATCCAGTGGGTCATCGATGCTGCCTGCCGGAGCGCTGCCGATGAAGTGCTGGTCGCGACGGACGACGCACGCATCGCTGCTGCTGCCATCGATCCACGTGCGCCGGGGCGCTCGCTGGCCGTGATGACGCGCGCCGATCACATGTCCGGCACCGATCGCATCGCTGAGGTTGCGGCAGCGCGCGGCTGGGGCGGGCGCACGGTCGTCGTGAACGTGCAGGGCGACGAGCCGCAGCTGCCGCCGCAGCTGATCGATCAGGTTGCATCGCTGCTGGAGCGTCACGAGGATGCGGACGTCGCGACGCTGTGCACGCCGATCACGAGCGTGCACGAGTTCCTGGATCCGAATGTCGTCAAGGTCGTCACGGGTCGCGGCAGCGTGGCGCTGTACTTCAGTCGCGCGCCGATTCCGTGGCATCGCGATGGCGCCGCGCACGGGCTCGCAAGTCAGACCAGCATTCTTGGAGCGCAACGTCATCTCGGCATCTATGCGTATCGCGTCGACGCGCTGCGCACGCTGACGGCGATGTCGCCGAGCGATCTGGAAGTCACGGAAAAGCTGGAGCAGCTGCGCGCGTTGCAGGCCGGCATGAAGCTCGTCGTCGGCATCGCGGCGGTGCCGCCGCCCGCAGGCGTCGACACCGAAGGCGACGCGGCTCGCGTGCGCGCATCGCTGGGCGCGCGTACCTAAGCGGAGACTTTCTCGAGCTCCGAGTAGTGCGCCGTCTCCAGCACGTCGCCGTCCCAGCGTACGAGCAGAAAGCCCTGGTCCATCACCTTGACGACGGTGCCTTGAGGGAATTGCGGGCGCCGCGGCGCGCGCACGCGGTCACCTTCCGCGAAGCCATGCACTGGTTTCGTCATTCTCGTTATGCGCGCCGGCTCATCCGGCACGTACCTGCAAGAGCGCAGCGTTTTGTACGCAGGTTCGCGCACAGCCGGTATCGGCATTTGTGTCTAGGGCGAGCCCGGGCGCCGTTCGCCCCCGCTGCGGATAGGCGTCGATTCTCGGCGGCGCAATACTGCCGCCGATCTGCAGGAGAGTTCGCTATGAAACGACGAACACTGTTGACCGTGCTTGCCGCGTTACCGCTGGTCGTGCACGCACAAGTGCCGCTGAAGACGGACAGCTTGACGTCAGCGCTGAAGAATCCGTTGATGGGCGCGTTGACGAGCCAACTAGGTGTTACGGAAGACCAGGCGAAAGGCGGCATCGGCTCCTATCTGACGCTGCTGCAGGAGAAGCTCGCCAAGGGCGACTTCGACAAGATCGCGTCGCTGGTGCCCGGCGCTTCCGGTTATCTGGAGACCGCGAAGAAGCTCGGCGCCGTTACCGGACCGCTGAAGAATCTCAAGGGCCTGAACGGCGCGCTGGGGAAACTCGGCATGAACGCGGACACGGTCGCGCAGTTCACGCCGATGGTGACCAACTACCTCGGCAAGGCCGGCGGTCCGACTGTGCAGAACCTGCTCGCTGGCGCGCTGAAGTAGCTCATTCTGTCGTCGTCGCCGCGGGCGACGGCGACAGATCGAACTCACCGTTCGCTGAAAAACGCTTGGTGGCGAACCCCGAGCTGCTGAGCTTGCCCTTCATTTCGTAAGCGATCTTGCCGGTGTTGTCCTTCAAGGCCAGCGCCTGCCGCGCCATGCGAAATGCCGAGATCGACACGGGCACAGCGATGACCGCTTCGCCGAAGCCCGGCACGGTACCGCTGCTGTCGCTCACGCCGCTCGCCAGGGTCTTGCCCTGCACATCCATCGTGAGTGCGACGCCGCGATAGTCGATCGGTGCGTCGTTCGGGTTCTGCACGCGCAGCTTGACCATCAGGCGCAGCTCCATGCCTTCGCCTTGCAGGGGCTCGATGCCGGCAACGGTTACTTGCAAGGGATCGCTCTGCAAAGTCGCGCAGCCCCCTGCGAACACAGTCAAGCACGCGAACACCACGGCCAGTGCGCGACGAACGTTCATGTGAGCTCTCCCATCGGTCTGCGGCGCACATTCTTCCCCAGGACTCGGAACCAGCGGATCGGTGCTGGGGGCAACGATCCATGCTGCGGGCCTTTCCTGCAATAATCAGGCTATGCGCATCCTATTCGTTTGCATGGGCA
>DATJIP010000242.1:0-12407 GCA_035493235.1 Steroidobacteraceae bacterium | reverse complement strand
GCACGCCGACTACGAAAAGATCCGCGTGCGTTGGTGAGCGGAGCAGTCAGCTCCGCGAGATCTGCCACGCAACCGTGTCCGCTCCCTCGACGACTGAGCGATAGCCGTGCCGCGCCAGCCGTGCAGCGTGCGCCGAACGTTCAGCCATCGTCATCGCCTTGTGCTCGTACTTGATCAGGTGCGGCCTGAAGTGCTCGAAGTCGGTCATGCGCAGAATGGCGGAGTCGTATCCCTCGGCATCGATCTGCAGCAGGTCGGCGTCGAGCGTCGCGGTGTCCAGCAGCAGCTGCATCAGTGGAGTACAGGCGACCGCCAGCTCGATGATGTCCGCCGGTGCGATGCCATGGCGGAGCAGATGCGAGCGATCGAAGGATGCGATACCGAAGGCCCAGCCCGAGTAGCGCGCGAGCGCGGCGGGTGCGACCCGGAACAACGGCAGCACGCCCTCTCTTTCATGGATCGCCTTGTTGACCGGCACAATCAGCGGGTAGTCGGCATAATTGACGCGCAGTCGCTCGAATACGTCCGGCAGCGGCTCGACGACGATGCCCGAGCAGGGATGGCGCGTCACGAATCCATAGAGGCCGTCGAAACGCACGCCGTCGCTGGCGCCGATCTGCACGAATTTCAGCCGACGCTCCGGACGGCGCGTCAGGGACTGCAGCTCGCGCGCGAATCGCGACATGCGCTCGATGCGGTAGCCGGTCGGCGCGAGCAGCTTGTTTAGCAGTTTTCTCACTGGAACGATCGGACGATTGGAGTCTTGAGCGACATGCGACGAGTGCTCGTATTCTGCATCCTCGCCGGCGCGGCGTCCTCTGGCGCGTGGGCGCGCGGCGCCAGCCCATACCTGCCGCTCAACCTGTCGCCAGAGATGGAGTGGCAGATCGAGCGCGTGCTGCTGCTGGCGGATCGACCGATCATTGCACGACCAATTGCTGCCGCGACCGTGCTCGAAGCATTGCCGGCCGCATGTCGTATCGACCCGGCGCTGTGTGCCAACGTGCGTCGTTATCTGGACCGGTACATGCACAAGGCCGGCGTCGTGCATGCCAGCGCCGAGGTCGCTGCGCACGATGGCGCCATCACACCACTACCGAACCAGCACGGGGCGAGCAACGACAGCGAGTGGCGGGCGAGCGTACAGGGCTACTGGCAGCCGAACGACTATGTGCTCGTGAGTCTCGGCGGCGTCGGCGATGCCGATGAGGTCGCCGCAACCGGCTCGATGCTCAGCGCCGGCTTCGATTGGGCGCAGCTCGACGTCGGCTATCGCGATCACTGGTTCTCGCCGTTCACCGACAGCGCCATGGTCATCAGCACTGAAGCGCGTACGTTGCCGTCCATCACGCTGTCGAACTATCGTCCGCTCACGCGCTTTGGCTTTCAGTACGAAGTGTTTCTTGCCGAGATGGAGCACTCGGACGCGATTCGCTTCGAAGACGGTTTCACCAGCGGCAGGCCGCGCCTGGCCGGTCTGCGCTTCTCGGTCCAGCCCGTGCCCGGCTGGTCGCTCGGCGCCAATCGGCTGATGCAGTACGGCGGCGGCGCGCGCGGCGGCACGTCGTTCAGAGACTTCCTCGATGCGTTGTTCAAGCCGCACCAGTACGACAACAGTGACGCCAACAGCACGGAGTTCGGCAATCAGACGGCTGCCTGGACCAGCCGCTTTATTTTCCCGGGCCGCACGCCGTTCGCCGCGTACCTGGAATACGCTGGCGAGGACAGTTCGTACGAGGGCAACTACCGCCTCGGCAACTCTGCACTGTCGGTCGGCATCACGTTCCCGCGCTTGTGGCAGCGTTTCGATCTCACTTACGAAGCGAGCGAATGGCAGAACGGCTGGTATGTCCACGACATCTATCTCGATGGCATGACCAACGACGGGCGCGTACTCGGTCACTGGGGCGCGGACCGGCGTGTTTTCGTCGACGGTGTCGGTGCGCAGACTCACATGCTGCGAGTCGGCTGGAATGCGCCCTTCGGCGGCTATCTACAGCTGCAGGCGCGCACGGTTGCCAACGAGAGCTATGGCCCCAACGACTATGAGCGCGGCTACGACGCGGCGCTGAGCTACTCACGCGGGGTGCGCGGCTTTACGGTCGGCGGCGAACTGCTCGCCGGCCGCGACGTCTTCGGCGAGAGCTACAGTCGCATTGCCGGCTTCGTGCGCTTCGGCGACGAGTGGGAAACCGGCGGTACGGTCGCTGACTGGGCCGACGACGTCGTGCGGCCGCGCGGCGCGGAGTTGTTCGCGGACGTTGGCATCAATTTCTCGGAATTGAACATCCGCCTCGATGGCAGCCCCGCGGAAACCAAGAACCTCGGCGCCGCCGCGCATTTCGCGATCGGCGCGCGTCGCGCCGTTTCGGAGCGCAGCGACCTCGGCGTGCGCGCCGAGTTCGACGACATCGATGGCAACATGCTGTTCAGCGTGCGCGCGCTCGACTATCGCTATCGCTTCCACAATCCGTTGGCGGTTTCGCTGTTCCTCGGCGCATCGCGCCTGGACCTGGCAACACCGGCTTACGGCTACTACTACGGCGCTGGCGTGCAGTGGCGCAACCTGCTGCCGAACATCGATGTCGGCCTCGACCTGCGCTACGGCGACAAGATTGCGCGCGACAAGTTGTTGCCGAGCGACCCGCCCAGCACGAAGCGGCCCGACGAGTTCTACGATCTCACCGGTGCGACGCTGTCGCTCAGCTATCGCTGGTGACGTAGCGCGTCCACAGCTGCTCGAACAGCGAGCCTTCCGGAAAGCGTCCGTCGCGGTCGAAGCCCGGCTGGCGGCGTGTCATCTCGTTCCACAGGTGCAGTCCATAGCTGCCGTCGAGGAGATTGGCGCGCTCGCGCAGCGTCGTGTCGAACACCGTGTGCCAGTTCTGGTAGTGGATCGGATAGAAGTGCCAGAACGGTTGTGCGCGCGAGGCACAGCCGAGGTACCTGGCCGCCGCCGTGAGTCCAGCGGGCCCGGTCTCCCCCCATAGGCTCGCGGCGGGGCCGTGACGAAGCAGGCGCCGTACGAGCTTGCGTCGACGCATCCGGAACGAGTCATACGGCAGGAAGCGATTCGGCTGCTCGCAGCACGCGACCATCCAGCGTGCGAGCGCATGGTTCTGCGGCAAGCCGAGCACAGCGTTGTTGATCGTCGTCTGATCCTGCCAGCCGAAGATCTCGGGCGCCGCGTGATCGAACGGCCGCAGGCACACCACATCGGTATCGACCCACAGGCCGCCGTGCTCGGCGAGCAGGCGGTAGCGGAACCAGTCGGCGAACACAGCGAGCGAGCCCGAAGCGCGATGTACGAACAGCTCGTCGCGGGGTAAGACGGCAGTGGCTTCGCGGAGCGTCACGCCCGCAGGAACGCGCTTGGGTTCCTCGTAGACGTGCAGCTGCACCGTGTGACCGTGCGCGACGAACGAACTCATGCACAGCCGCTCGATCCGCGACAGCGGCGGACCGTGCCAGAACA
Organism: Steroidobacteraceae bacterium; assembly: GCA_035493235.1. Taxonomy (GTDB): domain Bacteria; phylum Pseudomonadota; class Gammaproteobacteria; order Steroidobacterales; family Steroidobacteraceae; genus Steroidobacter. The sequence goes on along the minus strand of DATJIP010000242.1, from coordinate 8,932 downwards.
TGTGCACGCTCGGCAATGCGCGCTGTTGCATCGGGCTACAGTTTGCCGAACGCCCGGCGCGCAGCAGCGATCGTCGCGTCGATATCCGCGTGCGAATGCGCGGCGGAAATGAAGCCTGCTTCGAACGCTGACGGCGCGAGATAGACGCCTTCCGCGAGCATCGCGTGGAAGAAGCGCTTGAAGCGCTCGACGTCGCAAGCCATCACGTCGGCGAACGAATGCACCGGCCGCTCGCTGAAGAACAGCCCGAACATGCCGCAGACGTGATTAGTCGTGAACGGTACGCCGGCCGCGCGTGCTGCCGCATTGAGACCGTCCATCAGGCGCGTGGTCTTCTCGGCGAGGCCGGCGTGGAAGCCCGACGCACTCACGCCCGCAAGCGTCGCTTCGCCAGCGGCCATCGCGAGCGGATTACCCGACAGCGTGCCGGCCTGATAGACCGGGCCGAGCGGCGCGATGCGTTCCATGATTTCGCGACGGCCGCCGAACGCGCCGACCGGCATGCCGCCGCCGACGATCTTGCCGAGCGTCGTCAGGTCCGGCTTGATCTCGTACAGCGCCTGCGCACCGCCGAGCGCGACGCGAAAGCCGGTCATCACTTCGTCGAAGATCAGCACGCTGCCATGCCGGTCGCACACCGCGCGCAGCGTTTCGAGAAATCCCGACGCGGGCAGCACGCAGTTCATGTTGCCGGCGACCGGCTCGACGATGACGCACGCGATCTGCCCGCCGACCTCGGCGAACAGCTGCTCCACCTGCGCGCTGTCGTTGAACGAGAGAGTCAGCGTCTGTGCAGCCAGCTCTTTCGGTACGCCGGGCGAGGTCGGCACGCCGAAGGTAAGGGCGCCCGAGCCGGCCTTCACCAGCAGCGAATCGGAGTGGCCGTGATAGCAGCCCTCGAACTTCACGATCTTGTCGCGACCGGTGTAGCCGCGGGCCAGGCGGATCGCGCTCATGGTCGCTTCGGTGCCGGAGCTGACCATGCGGACCAGCTCGATCGACGGCATGATTTCGCAGATGCGCCGCGCGACCCGGGTCTCGATCTGCGTCGGCGCGCCGAACGACAGGCCGAGCGCGGCGCGCTCCTGCACAGCGCGCACGACGGGCTCGTAGGCATGGCCGAGGATCATCGGGCCCCAGGACCCGACGTAATCGATGTAGCGGCGGCCGTCGTCGCCGAATACGTAGGCGCCGCTGGCGCGCTCGACAAAGATGGGCTCGCCGCCGACTGCGCGGAACGCGCGCACCGGGGAATTCACGCCGCCCGGGATATAGCGGCTGGCATCGGTGAACAGGGACACGTGCGGGACTCCGTCGCGCAGTTGAAAAGCGTGAGAAGCATAGCCGACCCGCGTGCTTGCCCTATAATCCGGGCCCCTCCATTGCGGTCTGCGTGTTGCGTTCCTTCATGAAAGCCTACATGTGCGTGATTTGCGGTTACGTCTACGAAGAAGAAAAAGGCGATCCCGCATCAGGCATCGCACCGGGCACGCGCTGGGACGACGTGCCGCTGTCCTGGCGTTGTCCGGACTGCGGGGCAGGGAAGGAAGACTTCGAGATGATCGAGGTTTAGCCCCGAGCCTACAGCTGTTTTACTTTGTGGCCTTTGCGCTCTAGCAGGTCGATCACGCTGTCCGTGCCGACCAGGTGCAGCGCGCCGACCACCACCAGGTAGTCATCGCGGCTGTCGAGCAGCTTCTCGATCTGCGGAATCCATTTGCGGTTGCGCTCGACGGTCAACGGCCGGTACAGGTCCGGGTATTCGTCGAAGCCTTCCTGCAGGAGCTTCGCCATCTGCGTCGCATCGCCTTGCCGCCAGGCAGCGATCAGCTGGTCGACTTCGGTCGCCATGCGCTCCGCGTCCTCGACGCTGTACAGCAGGAACTCGCGCTGCTGCTTCTCCGGCAGGCGCGCGATGATCTCGAGCTGTTCGCGCGGCGTCTCCAGGCCCTGGATCGGCTTGCCGTCGGTGGCCGCGCGCGCCGTCAGCCGCTTCTCCACGCCCGAATCCGGATCGAAACCCAGCTTCATCAGCTGCAGCTGCACGAGCGTGATCGCGGCGAACCACGGACGGAAATTGTTGAGCATCGTCGGCTCGATGCCCAGCGCACGCGATTGGGTCGTGAAGCGCGCGTAGACCTGCGGTCCGAGCTGCTGCTCCAGTGTCTGGCCCTCGGGCAGCGCCGCGAGCTCCATGACGTCCCGTTGCATCTGCACGGGATCGAGATCGTCCATGTCGATCTCCATCACCAGCTTCTCGGCATCTGCATACGCAGAGTCGATCGCCGCGGGCAGCTTCTCGCTGGCTTTCAACAGGTGCACGGAGCCGAGCAGATAGACCTTGTTGGTCTTGCCTTGCAGCGACCACAGGATGTGGTGCTGCTCGTCGGCTGCGTGCGCGCCAGCTGCACACAGCAGCAGCGCTGCACACACGCCAGCCCAGCGTGCGAAAAGATGCTTCATTGGATCTCGAGAAGAGTCGCGAGCTACGCGACGACGCTCTGTGCGTAGCTTTCGAGCCAGCAGACTTCCGTCTGGATTGCGCCGTCCGGCATCAGCTCCAGCATACGATACCCGGGCGGACGATTGTCGATCGCGAAGTCCGCGCTGCCGGGCAGGAACTGTGCGCAGGTTGCGGGCGTCGCCATGAAACGCACGCCGTGCACGAAGCTGTCGAGCGACTGGTGCACATGGCCCCAGAGCACGCCGCGCACGTTGGAGTGCGCGCGGATCACTGCCATGAACTCATCGGAATCGGTCAGGCCGACCTGGTCGAGCCAGTCGCTGCGCATCGCGATCGGCTGGTGATGCAAACACAACAGCACGTGCTGGTTGCGGTGGGCGCGCAGCGTCTCGCCCAGCTGAGCCAGCTGCTCGCTGCCAATCTCGCCGCCGGCGCTGTTCGCGAGCCACGAGTCGAGCATGACGACCAGCCAGCGGCCGAACTGCCGATGGCGCGAGACTTCGAAGGGCGCGCTGCCGAGCGCAGCCTGCATATGGTCGGGGAGGTCGTGATTGCCGGGCAGGCACAGCACTGGCACCTGCGATCCGCCGAAAATGTGCTTGACCCAGCGATAACCATCCGGGTCGTCCTGGACGAGGTCGCCAGTCAGCAGGATGCCGTCCGGGCGGCTGCAGCGGCGCTGCGCATCCGCGATCGCTGCCTGCAATGCCGGTAGAGTCGCCACGCCGCGCAGGCGGCCGGCCGCGTCACCAAACAGGTGCATGTCTGTGTACTGAATGAGGCGGACGGACTGCATCGCTTGAACGGGTTCCCTGCGCAACCTGACTACATAATTGCCCGGCAATCTACCAACGCCCGGGGGGTCAAAAAGGTGACCAGCGTCTTAAGGACGCCCGACCCGTCGTTCCACTGTCGGATTATTTGCAGTCCGTCTCATTGCCGACCTGCAAGACGCACCGTGTGCGTGCATTGCCCCACCGGGGGCGTTGGTCCAAAATGCGCGGCCTTTCCACCCGCTCCCTGAAACCGCGAAGGGGATTGCCTCCCGATGCAGACATCGCGCCGCCGGCAGCTTGCCAATGCGATCCGAGCCCTCGCGATGGACGCGGTCCAGAAAGCCAACTCCGGCCACCCCGGCATGCCGATGGGCATGGCCGACATCGCGCAAGTCTTGTGGGGCGACCACTTGCGCCACAATCCCGGCAATCCGCAATGGCCGGAGCGCGACCGCTTCGTGGTTTCGAACGGCCACGGCTCGATGCTGCTGTACGCGCTGCTGCATCTGACCGGCTATCCCCTGACCATCGAAGACCTCAAAGCGTTCCGTCAGCTCGGTTCGCATACCGCGGGGCATCCGGAGCACGACGCGCATCTCGGCATCGAGACCACGACCGGGCCGCTCGGCCAGGGCATCGCGAACGGCGTCGGCATGGCGATTGCGGAGAAGTGGCTGGCCGCGACCTTCAACCGTCCGGGCCACGACGTGGTCGATCATCGGACATGGGTGTTCCTCGGCGACGGCTGCCTCATGGAAGGCGTTTCACACGAGGCCTGTGCGCTGGCTGGCACGCTGAAGCTCGGCAAGCTGGTGGCGTTCTACGACGACAACGGCATTTCGATCGACGGCGAGGTGCAGGGCTGGTTCACCGACGACACGCCGATGCGGTTCGAGGCGTACGGCTGGCACGTCGTCCGGGAGATCGACGGTCACAATCCTGCAGCCGTCGAGGCCGCGATTGCGGAGGCCATGGCGCAGAAAGATCGCCCGACGCTGATCTGCTGCAGAACGATCATCGGCTTCGGCGCGCCGAACAAGCAGGGTACCGAGGCGACGCATGGCGCGGCGCTTGGCGCTGACGAAGTCGCCGCTGCACGGCGCGAGCTGAATTGGCCGTACGAGCCGTTCGTGATTCCTGACGACATTCGCAAAGATTGGGACGCTCGCGAGCATGGGGCGGCACTCGAAGCGAAGTGGCGCGAGAAGTTCGGCGCATACCGCAAAGCGTTCCCCGAGCTCGCCGCCGAGTATGAGCGGCGCATGAAGGGCGATCTGCCTGCCGCGTGGAGCGACCTCGTCAAGGAATACGTGAATCAGACGGCGCAGGCGAACGCGAACCTCGCGACGCGTCAGGCTTCGCAGCAGGCGCTCAATGCTTTCGGACCGAAAGTACCCGAGCTGCTCGGCGGCTCTGCCGACCTCACCGGCTCGAACAACACGAATCGCAAGGACACCAGGCCGTTCACGGGCGACGATCCGTCCGGCAACTATCTCCACTACGGCGTGCGTGAGTTCGGCATGTCCGCAGCGATGAACGGCATGGCGCTGCATGGCGGCGTCATTCCTTACGGCGGCACGTTCCTGGTGTTCACCGACTACGCGCGTAACGCATTGCGCATGTCGGCGCTGATGAAACAGCGCGTCATCTATGTGATGACGCACGACTCCATCGGCCTCGGCGAAGACGGTCCGACGCATCAACCGGTCGAGCAGCTGCCGAGCCTGCGCATCATTCCGAACATGACTGTGTGGCGGCCGTGCGATGTCACCGAGACTGCGCAGTCATGGGCCGATTCGATCGAGCGCAAAAACGGGCCGACCGTGCTGGCACTGACCCGTCAGGCCTTGCCGGCCCAGCCGCGCACGCCCGAACAGATCGCTGCGATCCGCCGCGGCGGCTACATCCTGAAGGATTGCGAGGGCACGCCGGAGCTGATTCTCATCGCCACCGGCTCCGAAGTCGGCCTGGCAGTCGAGGCCGCGCGCCTGCTGCAACAAAAGGGTCGCCGGGTCCGTGTAGTTTCGATGCCGTGCACGAGCCTGTTCGATGCGCAGGACGAAAGCTATCGCGAACGAGTGCTGCCGAAGCAGGTCGAACGCCGGGTCGCGATCGAAGCGGCGGCGCCCGATACCTGGTATCGCTATGTCGGGACGCGCGGCGCAATCGTCGCCATGCACTCGTTCGGTGCTTCCGGCGTCGCCAAGGATTTGTTCAAGCATTTCGGGTTCACGCCCGAGAACGTGGTCGCCGTCGCCGAGCGGCTGTGAGTATCTGAGGTAAATCGAGTATGCCCATCAAAGTCGGAATCAACGGTTACGGTCGCATCGGTCGCAACATCCTGCGTGCGGTGTACGAGGCCAATCGGCAGAAGGACATCCAGATCGTTGCGCTCAACGATCTCGGCGACGCGCAGACCAATGCGCACCTCACCCGTTACGACACCGTCCACGGCAAGTTCCACGGCGACGTGCAGGTCGAAGGCGACTCGATGCTCGTCAAAGGCGATCGCATCAAGGTGCTCGCCGAGCGTGATCCGGCCAAGCTGCCGTGGGGCCAGCTCGGCGTCGAGTACGTGTTCGAGTGCACGGGCCTCTTCACCAGTAAGGCAAAGGCGGGTGCGCACATCACTGGCGGGGCGAAGCGCGTAGTGATTTCCGCGCCGGGCGAGAAGGATGTCGATGCGACGATCGTCTACGGCGTGAACGAGAACACGCTCAAGGCGAGCCACACCGTGATCTCGAATGCGTCGTGCACGACGAATTGCCTGGCGCCGCTCGCCAAGGTGCTGCACGAGAAGATCGGCATCGCCTCCGGCATCATGACGACGATCCACTCGTACACCAACGACCAGGTGCTCACCGACGTATTCCACAAGGACCTGCGGCGCGCCCGCTCGGCGACGCAGTCGATGATTCCGACCAAGACCGGCGCGGCTGCCGCGGTCGGCCTGGTGCTGCCGGAGCTCAACGGCAAGCTCGACGGCTTCTCGGTGCGCGTGCCGACGATCAACGTGTCGCTGGTCGACCTGACGTTCCAGGCGAAGCGCGCGACCACTATCGAAGAGATCAACACCGTGATGAAGGCCGCGGCGAACGGCCCGCTCAAGGGCATCCTGGCGTACACCGACGGCCCGCTGGTCTCGGTCGACTTCAACCACGATCCGCATTCGTCCGTCTACGACGCGACCATGACCAAGGTCATCGACACGACCGTCAAGGTCTGCTCGTGGTACGACAACGAATGGGGCTTCTCGAACCGCATGCTCGACACCACGCTCGCGTGGTCGAAGGTCTGAGCGCGGAGCTGCCGATGCCGATTCTGCGAATGACCGACCTCGACCTGCGCGGCAAGCGCGTGCTGATCCGCGAGGATCTGAACGTGCCGGTGCACGACGGCGTCGTGACGAGCGACGCGCGTATTCGCGCGTCGCTGCCGACGATTCAGCATGCGCGCACTGCAGGCGCGCGCGTGCTGGTGATGTCGCACCTCGGTCGTCCCGAGGAAGGCGTGTACGACGAAGAGTTCTCGCTTGCCCCCGTGGCGAAGCGGCTGGGCGAGTTGCTCGGCGTGAAGATCCGCCTAGAGAAGGACTGGCTCGGCGGCGTCGAAGCCGGAGTCGGCGAAGTCGTGCTGCTCGAGAACGTGCGCTTCAACAAGGGCGAGAAGAAAGACAAGGAAGATCTCGCCAAGCGCATGGCCGAGCTGTGCGACATCTACGTGATGGACGCGTTCGGCACTGCGCACCGCGCTGAAGCGAGCACGCATGGCGTGGCGCGCTTCGCGAAGGTCGCGTGCGCCGGGCCGTTGCTGATGAACGAGCTGATCGCGCTGGAGACGGCGCTGGAGAGTCCGAAGCGGCCGCTCATCGCGATCGTCGCCGGCTCGAAGGTCTCGACGAAGCTGACGGTGCTCGAGAGCCTGCTCGGCAAGGTCGACAAGCTGATCGTCGGCGGCGGCATTGCCAACACGTTCCTGCTCGCCGAAGGCTATGGCGTCGGCAAGTCGCTGGTCGAGGCGGAGATGGTCGACATCGCGCGCGGCCTGCTGCAGAAATCCGCGGAGCTCAAGGTGGAGATTCCGCTGCCTTCCGATGTGGTCGTCGCGAAAGAGTTCGCGGCGAGCGCCGAAGCCGACGTCAAAGCCGTCGGCAACGTCGCCGCTGAGGAAATGATCCTCGACATCGGTCCCGATACCGCCGAGCGCTTCGCACGCATGCTGCACGATGCGGGCACGGTCGTCTGGAACGGTCCGGTCGGCGTGTTCGAATTCGATCAGTTCGGCGAGGGCACGCGCACGTTGGCTCAGGCCATCGCGCGCAGCCCGGCGTTCTCGATTGCGGGTGGCGGCGACACGCTCGCAGCCATCGAGAAGTACCGCGTCGAGGATGACATCTCCTACATTTCTACAGGCGGCGGCGCTTTCCTGGAATTCCTCGAAGGCAAGAAACTGCCGGCCGTAGCAGTACTCGAAGAGCGGGCAAAGAGCTGACGATGCTCCGACGGACGAAGATTCTCACCACCCTGGGCCCGGCGACCGACAATCCCAAGGTGCTGGCGGACATGATTCGCGCCGGCGCCGACGTCGTGCGCGTCAACTTCTCGCATGGCGAGCCGCAAGCTCATGCCAAGCGCGTCGAGATGGTGCGCTCGGTCGGCGAGCAGGTCGGCAAGTGGGTCGCGGTGCTCGGCGATCTGCAGGGACCGAAGATCCGCATCGAGCGCTTCGGCGACGGCAAGATCATGCTGAACGAGGGCGATGCGTTCGCGCTCGACGTTTCGCTGGATGCGCGCGCGGGCACGCAGTCTGCTGTGGGTGTCGCCTACAAGAATTTGCCCAAGGACGTGCGCACCGGCGACAAGCTGCTGCTCAACGACGGTCAGCTGGTGCTGGACGTAACGGCCGTCAACGGGCCGCGCATCGACACGCGTGTCGTGATCGGCGGCGAGCTTTCCGATAACAAGGGTATCAACAAGCAGGGCGGTGGCCTGTCGGCCGGCGCGCTGACCGACAAGGATCGCGCCGACATCAAGCTCGCGGCGCAGCTCGGCGTCGACTATCTCGCCGTCTCGTTCGCGCGCGACGGAGCGGACATGGACGAGGCGCGGGAGTTGCTGCGTCGTGAAGGCGGACACGGCTATCTGGTTGCGAAGATCGAGCGCAGCGAGGCGCTGGTGAATCTGGACCGCATCATTCAGGCGAGCGACGCAGTGATGGTTGCGCGCGGCGATCTTGGCGTCGAAGTCGGTTATGCGGAGCTGACCGGCCTGCAGAAGCACATCATCTCGGCGACGCGCAAGCGCAACCGGGTCGTGATTACGGCGACGCAGATGATGGAATCGATGATCAACAATCCTGTGCCGACGCGCGCTGAGGTCTCCGACGTCGCGAACGCGGTGATGGACGGCACCGATGCGGTGATGCTGTCGGGCGAAAGCGCGGTCGGCAAATATCCGGTCAGGGCCGTCGAGCAGATGTCCGAGGTGATCCTCGGCGCCGAGAAGTACGAGTCCTCGCACTCGCCAACACGGCATCGCGCCGAGAGCGGCGTGTTCGAGAAGACCGACGAGGCGATTGCGATGGCGGTGATGTACACCGCGAACCATCTCAAGGTGCGGGCGATCGTCGCGCTGACCGAGTCGGGCTCGACGCCGCTGTGGATGTCGCGTATCCGCTCGGACATTCCCATCTA
>DATJIP010000241.1:0-11039 GCA_035493235.1 Steroidobacteraceae bacterium | reverse complement strand
CAGCAGTATCGTTACCGTCGTGCCCTGCCCGACCGTGCTCTCGATCGTCGCGACGCCGCCTGCCTGCTCGGAAAAGCTGTCGACCATCGCCAGTCCGAGGCCGCTGCCGCGCCCGGATTCCTTGGTCGTGAAGAACGGCTCGAACACGCGCTTGAGCACGTCGGGCTCGATGCCGACACCGGTGTCGCTGACGCTGATCGAGACGAACTCGCCCGGCTCGATCTCCGGGTGGTCGCTGCAGAAGATCGAATCGAGATAGACGTTGCGGGTGCGGACGGTCAACCGACCGCCTTCGGGCATCGCGTCGCGCGCGTTGATCGCGAGATTCAGGATCGCATTCTCGAACTGGCCCGCGTCGACACGCGTGTGCCACAGGTCGTGCGCCTGGACCATGTGCACTTCGACCGATTCGCCCAGCGTCCGCTGCATCAGCTCGGTCAGGCCCGACAGCTGACGGTTCGCGTCGACCACGACCGGATCCAGGATCTGCCGGCGCGCGAACGCCAACAGACGGCGCGTCAGGTCGGCGCCGCGCACCGCTGCGCGCATCGCCGTGTGCACTTTGCGCGCGAGCGTCGGCGTTTCGGAAACGCTGCGCTCCAGCAGTTGCAGATTGCCGATCACGACGCCGAGCAGATTGTTGAAGTCGTGCGCGATGCCGCCGGTGAGCTGGCCGATCGCTTCCATCTTCTGCGCCTGCAAGAGACGGGCTTCCAGGCGCCGCTGATCGGTGAGGTCGTAGATGATCGAGAAGAACCCGAGCACCGCGCCGCTCGCGTCGACTTGCGGCACGTAGTGGTTCTGCCATTCGCGCATGATGCCGTGACGCATGGCCGTGTGCCGCGAGTGCACGCGTTCGCCCGCCATCACCTTGTCCACGTACGGCATGACGACCGTGAACATGTCAGTGGGCAGCAGCTCGCGCAGACCTTTGCCGATCATCTTCGTCGAGGGCAGACCGACCCACTCTTCGAACGCGCGGTTCGAGTACGTCATGACGAAGTCGCGATTGAAATAGTTGATCGGCGTCGGCACCGCGTTCAGCGTCAGCTCGAAGAAGTCGCGCGTCTCGCGCAGCTGGCGCTCGGCGACCACGCGATCGGTGACGTCCTGCAAAGTGCCGTGCAGTCGCACGATCTTGCCGTTGCGCCGCTCCGCCTTGATGATCATGCGCACCCACAGCTGCCGGCCGCGCGCACTGGTGAGCCGCAGATGCAGATCGCTGCTGGCACCGGTGTCGATCGCGTGCTGCGAAGCTTCGATCAGCTTCTTCTTGTCCTCCGGATGGAACATGTTGCGGCTGGATTCGAGCTCGATCGTCTGGCCGAACGGCAGGTCGTGGATCGAATACAGCGCTTCGGTCCAGTGGACCTTGTGCGTGTCGACGTCGTATTCCCAACCGCCGATGCGCGCAGTCGTCTGCATGTCCTTCAGCAGGTTGTCGAGACGCACGCGCTCGCCGACATCGTGGAACACGAGTACGGTGCCGACTGTCGCGCCCTGCTCGGTGACCGGCACGATGCGATATTCGACGGGACGGAACTGGCCGTTCTTACGACGCAGCAGCGCGCCGACGCCGCGCATGATGTCGGTCGTGTAGCGCACGCGGCGCACCGGATCGGTCCGGTTGTCGTCGTCGGTCTGGGTGTTGATCAGGACGCGGTAGTCGAGACCGGGCAGCTCCTCGATCTCGTAACCGAGCAGCTTCGCCGCGGCAGGATTCGCGTAACGCACCTGGCCGACGTTATCGAGCTCGAGCACACCCTCGCCCGCGCCTTCGACGATCGCCAGGTTGCGTCGATTGGTCGCGGCTGCATCGCTCCGCCGCGACGGCCCGTTGCTGCGCTGGCCACGACGCAGCAGCAGCCAGACAAGCGGCACGCTTGCCAGCAACAGTCCGACGACGAGACCCGCGATCCCGGAACCGGTGAGCAGTCCTTGCAGCGCTTCGGTCAAGGTTTCTGTCCGGGCTCCCGGCCCGCGTACCAATTCACAGCGTATTGCATCAGCTGCGCCGAAGTGCGCAGCGACAGCTTGCGCTTGATGCGCTGGCGATGCGACTCGACGGTCTTGACGCTGAGGTTCAGCGCTTCGGCCGTCTGTCGCGTCGACAGACCCTTGCCGATCATGTGCAGCACCTGCAGCTCACGGTTGGTCAGGCTGTCGACGGGATTGGAAGAAATGTACGCGCCACCGGACGCGAACTTCTCGATCATGCTGTTGCCGACCGCTTCGGACACGTAGATGCCGCCATCGAGCACCCGGCGCAGCGCGATCAGGAACTGATCGGAAGCAGCCTGCTTCATGATGTAGCCGTTCGCGCCGGCCGACAGCATGCGCTCGGCATAGATCGCTTCGTCATGCATCGACAGCACCAGCAGCGGCAATGACGGATAGTGCGCGCGTGCATCCTTCACCAGCTCCAGGCCGTCGCCCTGCTTGAGCGACACGTCGACGATGACGGCATCCGGCTCGAGCTCGCGGATCAGAGATTTCGCTTCGCGCGCCGTCTCGGCCTCGCCGCACACTTCCAGATCGGATTCGGCCTCGATCAGGCGGCGCAGGCCCTGCCGGACGATCGGATGATCGTCGACGATCAGCACGCGGCGCTTGCGGTCCTTCGACACACCGCTCCCCGACGGTCGATGAGCGGGCTTGAACAGAGAGGGGCCAACGGTCATTGCATCACTCCTAGCAATAGTCCTTGTCGGTTACATCGGCAACAAGGTTGATTCAGGTCGCTGCCGTGCTCAGTCGGCTACGACGGCGGGCACGCGGGGCGCGGGCTGGTTGCGCCAGAGGTTCCAGCGGACATTCGCACACGATGCGCGTGCCTTGCGGTTCGGCCCGCTCGAAGCGGACTTCGCCGCCGAGAATTCGCGCACGGTATTGCATGATCTTCAGTCCCATGCCGGCGGCATCCACCGCGTCGACCGGCATACCGGTGCCATCGTCAGTTACGGTCAGGCGCACCTTAGCGCGGGCGCCGTGCAAGTGCAGCCGTATAGTTCGCGCACGACCGTGCCGGACTGCGTTGCGCACGGCTTCCTGCGCGATGCGATACAGATGGTTCGCCAGCTCGGCGCTGAGCGGACGGATCGTCTTGACCCGATGCGTGCAGACGATCTGCACGTTGTAGAGCTCGGCCGCGTGCATGGCGAGACCATCGAGGGCGTCGGACAAGCCGCCGCGTTCCAGATTCACGGGCGACAAGCCGCGCGCCAGCGCACGCGTGCTTTCGATCGCGTTGTTCACGAGCCGGGTGATGCTCTCGATCTCCGGCAAGATCGGCGCGTACTCGCTCGCGAGCCGGCCGGCAACGCCGCGCAGCATCAGTGCGATGCCGGTCAGCTCCTGGCCGAGACCGTCGTGGAGATCGTTGCCGATGCGGTACTGCTCGCGGTTCACAGCTTGCAGGATCGCGCGCTCCAGTTGCTTGCGCTCGCTCACGTCCTGCAACACCACGAGGCAGTGGCTGCGACCGGCCACGTCGAAGCGCGAGAGCAAGCCGGCGGCGGCGAAGTGCGTACCGTCGCTGCGCAGCCCATCGAACTCGACGCGCATCGAGCCCTGCCCTTGCGGGTCGGACGCGAGCTGCTGCCAGCGCTCCGGTTGCTCGAACGGCCAGCCGGCAAGCGTCGTCATCGGACGGCCGATCAGGTCGCCGCGGCGATAACCGAACATCGTGTCGAAAGCGGGATTCGTGATCTCGACCACTGCTTGCTCGCTGACGACCGCGACGCCTTCGAGCATCGACTCGATCATGCGGGCCTGAGTCGCGATGGCGCGCTCGGCGCGCACCTGCTCGGTGGTCTCGGAAGCGATCATCGTGATCGCGACGATCTGCTGCTGCGAGCGGATCGGACTGATACGGATGTCGAAGTGGCGCGACTCGCCGTCGTCGAGCGTCGCGGAATAGCCGTCGACCTGACCGGTCGCAATCACCCGATGCATCGCTGCGAGCGCCTGCGGGTGCAAGTCGTGCGGCAGGAATTCGGTTACGGGGACGCCTTCCAGATCCTTGGCGCTACGTCGGCCGACGCCGCGATTCGCGAGCAGCACGCGCAGGCGACGGTCGAGCACGAGCACATAGTCCGGAACGGATGCGATGAGCTCGCGCAACTGTTCGCTCGCCCAGGCTGCCGGGGAGGACAGGTCGCTCGTAGCGGGGGCGGCGGTGACCGCGGTTTTTTTCGTCGCAACGCTCAAGGGGGCCTGCACCGGCGCTCTTAGTGAACCCGGCGAATGGTGTTGGAGGGTCCGTGTAGGGGATATCAGCTATTCCCTTAATGTGGGAGGCGACGCGCACGTCTTCGGCCAATCTGTGCAGCGCGTCGCGCGCGGCAAGTGGCTAGACGAAACAAGGCGTTGGCCGTCGCGCGCGCCTCGGCCGTCAAGCCGAACCGTGGCTCAAGCCCGGCCCGCCGCCCCGGTCCGAGACCCACTGGGTGGCGTAGCGAATCAGCTCGCTGGTGGAGCGCAGATTGAGCTTTTCCCGCATGTGGCGGCGGTGGGCATCGACGGTCTTCATCGACAGGTCCAGGCGCTGCGAGATCTCGCGCGTGCTGATGCCTTCACCGATCAGCCGGAACACTTCCAGCTCGCGGTCCGTGAGCGCCGAGACGGGATCTTCGTCGACGCCGGGGGCGCGGCCCTTCGCCACCTGGGTCAGGAGTCTTTCGCCCATGGCGGCGCTGACGTGACGCTGGCCGCGGGCGACTTTTCGCAGTGCACCAAGGAAGTCGGTGCCGGCGACGTTCTTCATGACATAACCGCTGACGCCGAGGCGGAGCAGCCGCTCGGCATAGAGCGCTTCGTCCTGCATCGAGAGCACCAGCACGCGGACGTTGGGATGCGAGCTGCGGATCCAGCGGACCAGATCGACGCCGTCATCCGCGCCCAGCGCGAGGTCCACGACGGCCACGTCGGGGTTTTGCGAGGAAATTGCCGTGCGCGCGTCCGCGATGGACGACGCTTCGCCGGCCAACTGGAACTCGTTCTGACCGGCCAGGAGCTGTTTCAAGCCTTCGCGAACGAACGGGTGATCGTCGACGATTACGATGCGCGTCTGGTCGGCCATGCCGTGCCCTCTTTTGTCCTCTCCTGGGGCGAGTCTTGCGGCGCCCTGTGCGTGGGGCAATCCTCATTTTCCACAGGCGCCGCAGAGTGATAGCGTTGCTGCCGGTCACGGACGGAAGGCTCGACGCGCACACTATGAAGAAAGACACGGGCAGGCTCCGCTTCGTGCTGCTGGAGGACGACTCGAACGACGCCGAGCTAATCCAGTTGCAGCTGGCGAAGGACGGGATCGACGTCGACTGGCGGCACGTGGTTGCCGAGCGCGATTTCCGCGAAGCCCTCGCGGGTGCCCCACCCGATCTGGTGCTCGCCGACTACACGCTGCCCGGCTTCGACGGGCTGGCGGCGCTCAAGATCCTGCTGCAACACTCGACCTACATCCCCTTCATCTTCGTCTCCGGCTCGCTCGGCGAAGAACGCGCCATCGAAGCGCTGAAAAGCGGCGCCACCGACTATGTGCTGAAAGACCGGCTGCAACGTCTGCCGGCGGTCGTCATGCGCGCATTGATGGAAGCGAAGGAGCGGCGCGAGCGGCGCGAAGCTCAGGCGGCGCTCGAAGAACAGCGCGTGCTGCTCGGGACGCTGATCGACAGCCTTCCGGAGATCATTTACGCCGTCGACACGAACAATCGCGTGAAGGTCGTGAACAAGGCGCTGCTCGACACGCTCGGCCGCCGCCGCGATCAGGTCGTCGGCCGCACGCTCTCGGACATCTCGATCGACGACAACGTCGCCGACATCGAAGCGCAGGCCGCCACGACCATGCGCACCGGCCGCGCGCTCACCGATCAGGAACGCGCGTGGATCTCGACCGACGGCTCGGTACGCTGGTTCAACTACACGCACGTGCCGCTGCGCGATCACGGCACCGTCTCCGGCCTGGTGTGCACGGTGCAGGAAGTTACGACCAGGCGCGAGTTGGAGCAGGAGATCCTCGAGATCTCCAATCGCGAGCAGCGCCGGCTGGGCAGCGATCTGCACGACGGCCTCGGCCAGGAGCTCACGGGATTGTCGCTGTTGCTGAAAGGCCTGGAAGTGCAGCTGTCGCGCGAGGCGCCGCAATACACCTCGCATATCGCGAAGATCACCGACCTGCTGGCGCACGCGATTCAGAGTACGCGCTCGCTCGCACGCGGCCTCGCGCCGGTGAACCTGGAACGCGGCGGCTTGCCTGAAGCCCTGAAACATCTCGCGGCGCGTTGCACCGACATGTACAGCCTGCAGTGCACGTTCGGTAACGGCTCGCCGAAGCTGCCGGACCTGGAGGAAGGCGCGGCGACGCATCTCTACCGAATTGCGCAGGAAGCGACGACGAACGCAGCGCGCTACGCGCGCGCGAAGACGATCGCGATCGACCTGCGTTCGACGGGACGCAAGCTGCAGCTGTCGATCGCGGACGACGGCATCGGGCTGTCAGCCGGACTGGCGCAACGACGGCCGGGCATGGGTCTGAAGATCATGGAGTACCGCGCGCGCATGCTCGGCGGCACGATCAACTTCGAAGAACCGAATCCGGGAACGCGGATCGTGCTGTCGGCGCCACTGCATCTGCTGCGGCAGTCGAAAGAGAAACTGAGCAGAGCTGTTTAGGTGCTGTGGGTCAGGCTTTAGCCTGACTCTTACTTCCTCATCACCGGCACCAGCGTGTGGTCCGCTCCGTTCCACACCTGGATGAAATTCTCGATCTCCGCCGCCGGCATCGCCGAGGCGATGAAATCGCCCTGCATCGCGTCGCAGGCACTCTGATCCAGGAACTCGAACACCGCCGGCGTCTCGATGCCTTCCGCACACACCGTCAACGACAGGTTGTGCGCGAGATCGATGATCGCGCGCACGATCGTCGCGGCCGGCTTGGCCGTTGCGATTTCCGAAATCACCGTGCCGTCGATCTTCACTTCGCTGAACGGCATCTTGTAGAGCTGCGTCAGCGACGACGTGCCCGTGCCGAAGTCGTCGAGCGACAGGCCGACGCCTTTCACGCGCAGGCGCGTGAAGATGTCCATCACCAGCTCGGGATCGTCGAGCGAGGCCGCTTCCGTCACTTCCAGCGTGAGCTGCTCGGGCGCGACTTCGAACTCGCGGAACACGCGCGTCAGCCGGTCGGGGAATTCCAGGTCCTGCACCAGCCGCGGCGAGAGATTCACCGAGGCGGCGAGATCGAGCCCGCGTTGCCGCCAGTGACCGATCTGCCGGATCGCGTCGGTCAGCACGAAGTCGGTCACATCGACGATCAGCCCCGACTGTTCCGCCAGCGGCAGGAACTCGCCGGGATAGAGCAGGCCGAGACGCGGATGACGCCAGCGCACCAGCGCCTCGGCGCTGCGCACCTGCCAGTCGCCCTTGTTGCGCACGACTTTCGGTTGGTAATGCACGACCAGCTCGTGCTCTTCGATGCCGCTGCGCAGCTCGTCGACCGAGATGCGCGCGCCGGGTTCCAGGTGTTTCGTGAGCAAGCTTTCGATCTCCTCGAGCATCGCGGGCTTCTGCAAGGTACCGAGCATCTTCAAGCCGAGCGAGTCGCCAAGCTGACGCGCGCTGGCCAGCACCCGCTGGTCCATGCCGCTCGCCAGCAGAATTCCGGAAGTCACACCCTGACGGGCTAAGTAGCGCAATGCCTCGATGCCGTCCATATCGGGCATCTGCAGATCCAGCAGGATCAGCGACGGCTGGCGGCGGGCCAGCTGCTCGCGAAAGCTCGTGGCGGTATCGGCAGTGATCACGTCGCAGCCGATGCCCTGGCCGATCTGGTCGATCAGCTCCAGGAAATCGGTCTCGTCGTCGACCGCCAGTAGCAGATTCCTCTCACGCCGGAACACGCTAATCCTCCTGTGTGCGGAGCCGACAGCGTACCCGCACGCGCGCGTCCCGTCTCCCTGCGACGCCACAGAGAGTGACGAGGGTCACGTGACCCTCGTGCCCCCCGTCACTCTCTCCTATCGCGCCAGCCAGCCGCCGTCGACGGGAATGATCGTGCCGTGCACGTAATCGGACGCCGCCGACGCGAGGAATACGGCGGCGCCGCCGAGATCGGACGGCTTGCCCCAGCGGCCGGCCGGAATGCGGCCGAGGATGTCGCGATTGCGCTGCTCGTCCGTGCGCAACGCCGCGGTGTTGTTGGTTTCGAAATAGCCGGGCGCGATCGCATTCACATTGATGCCGCGTGCCGCCCACTCGTTCGCCAGCAGGCGGGTGATCCCGGCGAGTCCGCTCTTGCTCGCGGTGTAGGACGCCGTGCGAATGCCGCCCTGGAACGAGAGCATCGAGGCGATGTTGATGATCTTGCCGCCGCGTCCGGCCTGCACCAGGTGCTTTGCGACTGCCTGCGCCAGGAAGAACGGCACTTTGAGATTGAGGTCCAGCGTCGCGTCCCAGTCCTCTTCGCTGAAGGTGAGCGCATCGTCGCGCCGGATGATGCCGGCGTTGTTCACCAGGATGTCGACACGGCCGGCGAGCTTGAGCGTCTGCGTCACCACGTTGGCCGCTTCGTGCCGGCGCTCGAGGTCGGCATGCAGCGCGTGAAATTTCCGACCCGCAGCGCTGACGCCGCGCTCGGCATCCGCCGTGCTGGAGCGGGCGACCCCGACGACGTCCGCGCCCGCTTGCGCGAGAGCGATCGCGATGCCCTGCCCCAGGCCGGTGCTGGCGCCGGTTACCAGCGCCACCTTGCCGTGCAGCGAGAACGGATTCGACGGATTGGTTGCAGTCATGAGTTCACTTGAGCTGACAGATGTCGAGCACGTTCATGTCGGTGTAGTCGAGGTTCTCGCCGCCCATCGCCCAGATGAAGCTGTAGCTGCGAGTACCGGCGCCCATGTGAATGGACCAGGGGGGCGAGATCACGGCTTCTTCGTTCTGCAGCACCAGGCTGCGCGTCTCGGTGGGCTCGCCCATGAAATGCATCACCCGCTGCGCGCTCTGGTCCTGCGCCGCGTCCTGTTCGAGATCGAAGTAGAAATAGACCTCGGAGCGACGATCGTGCAGATGCGGCGGCATCGTGTTCCAGACGCTGCCCGGCTTGAGCATCGTCAGTCCGAGCAAGAGCTGCGCGGAGCGGCAGGTCGCCGGCACGATGAGCTGATAGATCGTGCGCTCGTTCGACGTTTCCAGCGCGCCACGCTGCAGCGGCACGGCCTTGTCGATCGAGATCTGCACTGGCTCGAAGCGCGCGTGCGCGGGAGTCGAGACGAGATAGAACTTTGCCGGCATGCTGGCCGTGCGCGGTCCTCGCGACTCGAACGTCACGTCCTTCGTGCCCATCGGCACGTACAGACCATCGCGCGGCGCCAGGTCGAAAGCTTTGCCGTCGAGCGTCACGCGTCCGGCGGCCTTGCCGATGTTGACGACGCCGAGCTCGCGCCGTTCGAGGAACGGCTTGCCCGCGGCCGACGCCGGCTCGGTCTGATCCGGCAGACGCAGCGCGCGCGTCGCGGCCATCGCGCCGCCAATCACGAAGCGTTCGTAGTGTGCGTAGTTGAGAGTGATCGCGTCCGCCGCGAACAGTCCGTCGACCAGATAGCGATCGCGCAGCTGCTGATTGCTGGCGCCGGCCATCATGTCGGGATGCGTTGCGTGATAGGTCTTCTTGAACACGGTCAGATCCCAGTGAATTGACTAGAGTTTGTACGCTGCCTTGGGCAGACGATATGCAAGATCGACGGCGACCACAGCCGCCTCGTCTTCGTCGAGGCGATGCTCGACGACGAGCCGTGCGAGGAAGCTGCAGTCCACGCGCCGCGCCAGATCGTGGCGCGCCGGGATCGACAGGAACGCGCGCGTGTCGTCGTTGAAGCCGACGGTGTTGTAGAAGCCGGCGGTCTCGGTGGTCAGCTCGCGGAAGCGGCGCATGCCTTCGGGGCTGTCGTGGAACCACCAGGCCGGGCCGAGCCTGAGGATGGGATAGTGACCGGCGAGCGGCGCGAGCTCGCGGCTGTACGAGCTCTCGTCGAGCGTGAACAGGATCAGCGTCAGATTGCGTTCGTTGCCGAAGCGATCGAGCAGCGGCCGCAGCGCGTGCACGTACTCGGTTCGCTGCGGGATGTCTGCGCCTTTGTCGCGCCCGAAGTGCGTGAACAGCCACTGGTTGTGATTGCGGAAAGAGCCGGGATGCAGCTGCATGACGAGTCCGTCTTCCAGACTCATGCGCGCCATCTCGACGAGCATTGCTGCACGGAACAGCTCAGCATCGGCTTGCGAGAAATTTCCGGACGTCACCCGCGCGAACAAGCGCTCGGCTTCGCGGCTCGACAGATCCGCAGTCGCGGCTGTCGGATGACCATGATCGGTCGATGTTGCACCGGCCTTGGCGAACACTGCCCGGCGCTTGCGATGTGCGTCCAGGTAGCCGCGCCACGAGAGCACGTCTTCGTTCGTCAGCTCGCCGAAACGCTCGAGCGACGCGCTGAAAGCTTCGTGCTCGGGATCGATGACGGGATCGGGACGATAGGCAGTGATCACGCGCCCTTGCCAGCCGCTGCTCGCGATCGCGCGATGTGCATCGAGCGAGTCGACGGGCGATTCGGTCGTCGCCAGCACCTGGATGTTGAAGCGCTCGAACAAGCGCCGCGGACAAAACGCTTCCTGCGCGAGCTTCTCGCCGATGGTGTCGAAGTAGTGGTCGGCGGTGTCGGGCGCCAGGACGACTTTGATGTCGAACACCTTCGCGAACACGTAGTTCAGCCACAGCGACGAAGGCGTGCCGCGAAACAGATGGAATCGCTCCGCGAACAACCGCCACGCTGCGCGCGGACCGGCGGGCGAAGGACCGCGACGCGAGCCCACGCCGAGCGCCTCGAGATCGACGCCCTGGCTGTAGAGCATCCGGTACAGGTAGTGATCCGGCGCGAGCAGCAGCTCCGTGGCGTTCGTGAACGGCTCGTTCCCGGCGAACCACTGTGGATCGGTGTGGCCGTGCGGACTGATGATCGGCAGGTCCGCTACCTCGCGATACAGACGCTGCGCGA
>DATJIP010000240.1:0-2088 GCA_035493235.1 Steroidobacteraceae bacterium | reverse complement strand
GCGACAACTTCGGCTGCGGCAGCACGCGCGAGCACGCGGTATGGGCGATGGAAGCGTTCGGCCTGCGCGTCGTCGTGTCGACGAGCTTGCCGGAGGTGTTTCGCGAGAACTGCGTAAAGAACGGCATCCTGCCGCTCGCGCTGCCGGCTAGCGATCACAGTCGCCTTGCCGCGGCGGTCGTCGCCGTGGCGGGTCGTGCGCCTTTCACCGTCGATCTGGTCACGCAGCGCATCGACGGTCCCGACGGCTTTGCACTGGGTTTCGACGTGCCCGAGGCGCAACGCAAGGCGCTGCTCGAGGGGCTGGACGAAATCGGCCTGACGCTGCTCGAAGCGCCTGCACTCGAAGCTTATGAGGCAAGCGCGCGTGAACGCTGCCCCTGGCAGCAGGCGTTCCGCCATCCCGTCTGAACGACAACGACATTCACCATAAAGAAGGAGACAACATGATGCGATCTGTCCTGCCTCTGCGCGCGTGGTTCTCAGCGAGCGTAGCCGGCTTTGCGTTGTTGGCGGCGACCGCCAGCGCGCCTGTGCGCGCGGGTCAGGTCGTCGTGTCCCACTACGCGGAGCTGATGTATGGCGCGCCGTGGGCGGTCGCACTCGATCAGGGCTATTTCAGGAAACGCGGCGTCGATATCAGCGGACTGCTGTCGTCGGACGGCGGCGGCACGACCATCCGCAACATGATGGCGAGCGATGTGCCGTACACCGAGACCGCATTGAGCGCGGCGCTCAGCGCGATTCACGACGGGCTGGACCTGAAGATCGTCGATGGCGCGGTGAACAATGCCGCCGACCTGGTCTGGGTCGTGAAGCCCGCGTCGCCGCTGAAGAACATCCATGACCTCGCCGGCAAAAAGATCGCCTATACGCGTGCAAGCTCGACGACGCAGATTCTCGGACTGGCCGCGTTGCAGTCGGCCTCCGTCGATCCGAAGAAGGTCACGATGCTGTCGCTCGGCACGATCGGCGGTGGGCTCACTGCGCTCGACCAGGGCGCGGTCGATGCTGCACCCGAACTCGAACCCACCTACTCACGCAACGCTTCGAAATACCGCGTGCTGTTCGCCGTGTCGGATGTGATGCCGCCCGTCACGCAGCACGTCGGCGTAGTCAGCACCAAATTCCTCAACGAGCATCCCGATCAGGTGAAGGGCATCATTCTGGCGCGGCGCGATGGCGTGCAATTCATGAAGGCGCATCCCGATCAGGCGGTGGCCATCATCGCGAAAGCCTACGACATGCCGCCGGGCCCGGTCGCGCTCGCCTTCAAGCGGCTGATTGCGTCGAACTACTGGAGCGAAGGCTCGTTCGACTACAGTGCGATGGATCGCGCGGTGGTCGGCTTGCATGTCGCCGGTGTATATCCCGATGCCAAGGTCGACTGGACCAAGGTGGTCAACGACTCGGCGCTGCCGGCCGATCTGAGGAGCGCCAAATGAGCACGCAACCCAACAGACTGCCGGCCGGCACAGCGGCTTCCCAAGCAGGCGAGGGCTTGCGTATCGAGGCGACCGGCCTGGTGCGGCGCTACACGCGCGCCGACGGCACCGTGCTGCAGGCGCTCGGGCCGCTCGACCTGACACTCGAGCCGGGCGAATTCTTTTCGATCGTGGGACCGTCGGGTTGCGGCAAATCTA
This sequence comes from Steroidobacteraceae bacterium, assembly GCA_035493235.1. GTDB lineage: Bacteria > Pseudomonadota > Gammaproteobacteria > Steroidobacterales > Steroidobacteraceae > Steroidobacter. Next base: position 446 of record DATJIP010000240.1, on the reverse strand, counting down.
CGATGATCGACATTCTTTCCGGTCTCGCTGCGCCGGACGAAGGCCGCGTCAGCGCGGAGGGCGTGCCGTACCGCGGTGTGCCCGACGGTGTCGGGCTCGTGCTGCAGGAGGATGCAAGCTTTCCGTGGCTGTCGGTGCGCGACAATGTCGCGTTCGGGTTGAGGCGCCTCGCGCGCCGGCCGGCCGATCTCGAAGAGCGCGTCGACCATGCACTCGAATTCATGGGCCTCGCCGATTTTGCGCATGCGCGTCCGGCACAGCTGTCGGGCGGCATGCGGCAGCGCATGTGCATCGCGCGCACGCTCGTGCTCAGGCCGCGCTTTCTGCTGCTCGACGAACCGTTCGGCGCGCTCGATCAGCAAACGCGGCTGCTGATGGGCGATGAGCTGCTGCGCATCTGGCGCGACACGGGCGCAACCGTGCTGCTGATCACCCATTCGCTGGAC
>DATJIP010000239.1:0-9205 GCA_035493235.1 Steroidobacteraceae bacterium | reverse complement strand
TGCGACGGCACGGTCACGTGCTGTTCCTTGCCGCGTGTGTCCGTGAAGCGCAGGTCCACGAACTTGACCTCCTTCTCCTTCAACATGCTGAGGACTTCAGCGGGCGTCGTCATGAGTCTTCCTCCGGTTGGCGGCGAAATTGATGATCACCAGCCGCTCGCCGCTGCGATGCTGGTGTTTATGAGTGCTTGAGTGCTCGCGAGTTTGCAGGATCTGTGCCACTGCACCGTGGCAGCGCAAGCAGTTGATCCCGCGTCCGTCGTGTCGCTGTTGGCTCGCGCGCCGCGCCGTCGCGGGGCGTAGCGCGAAGCCGCGCGCACTATTACTGTGCAAGCCGGCTTTGACAAGCCCGCTCCGGTATCTGCCCGCTATACTCCCGCGCCCTTTGCTTGGACTGACGCATGGCCGCACCGAAAGCAGTCGCCCCGCCCCGGACGTTCCAGGACCTGATCTTCACCCTGCAGACGTATTGGTCGAAGCAGGGCTGCGTCATCCTGCAGCCGTACGACATGGAAATGGGCGCCGGCACCTTTCACACCGCGACGCTGCTGCGCGCGGTCGGTCCCGAGCCGTGGAGCGCGGCCTACGTGCAGCCTTCGCGGCGGCCGACTGACGGCCGCTATGGCGACAATCCATTTCGCGGGCAGCACTACTATCAGTTTCAGGTCGTCATCAAACCCTCGCCGCTGGACATCATCGACCTGTACCTCGGCTCGTTGGCGGCGGTCGGGCTGGATCCGCTGACGCACGACATCCGCCTGGTGGAGGACAACTGGGAGTCGCCGACGCTCGGCGCCTGGGGCCTCGGCTGGGAAATCTGGCTGAACGGCATGGAGATCACCCAGTTCACCTATTTCCAGCAGGTCGGCGGGCTCGATTGCCGCCCGGTCATGGGCGAGATCACCTACGGTCTGGAGCGGCTCGCGATGTATCTGCAGGGCGTCGAGAGCATGTACGACGTCCTCTGGACCGACGGCCCGCTGGGGCGCGTGACCTACGGCGATGTCTATCACCAGAACGAAGTCGAGCAGTCGAAGTACAACTTCGAGCTGGCCGACACGGCGCTGCTGTTCCGCCACTTCGATGAGCACGAGGCCGCGTGCCGCATGCTGCTAGCGAACAAGCTGGCGCTGCCAGCGTACGAGCAGATGCTGAAGACGTCGCACACCTTCAACCTGCTCGATGCGCGCAAGGCGATCTCGGTCACCGAGCGGCAGCGTTTCATTCTGCGCGTGCGCGAGCTCGCGAAGGCGGTCGCGGAAGCCTACTACGCGAGTCGCGAAGCGCTCGGCTTCCCGATGCTCAAACGCGCTGCGGGCGGAGCCTGAGCGCATGGCCAAGCGAGATTTCTTGTTCGAGCTCGGCACCGAAGAGCTGCCGCCGAAATCTTTGTTCACGCTCGCGCGAGCGCTCGCCGACGGCGTGCAGAAAGGCATGGCCTCGGCCGGCCTGGCGCATGGCGAGATCGATTGGTTCGCCACGCCGCGTCGACTTGCTGTGCGTGTGCATGGCTTGGCCGAGCGGCAGCCGGATCAAGAGATCAAGCGCCAGGGTCCCGCGGTCGCGAATGCATTCGATGCGAGCGGTCAGCCGACGAAAGCCGCGGCTGGATTCGCGGCGTCGTGCGGAGTCGGCGTCGATCAGCTGCAGCAGGTCGATGGGCCGAAGGGCCGCGTGCTGATGTTCGTCGGCACCAAGAAAGGTGAACCGACCACTGCGCTGCTACCGGGCATCGTCAAGGCGTCGCTCGACGCGTTGCCGATTGCGAAGCGCATGCGTTGGGGCGCGGGCGATACCGAGTTCGTGCGGCCGGTGCATTGGGCGGTGATGCTGTTCGGCACGGCTGTGGTCGAGTGCGAGATTCTTGGCGTCAGCGCCGGTAAGCATTCGCGAGGGCATCGCTTTCATGCGCCGGCGCCGCTGGCGATTGCGAGCCCCGCGAAGTATGTCGAGGCGCTGAAGAAGGCTCACGTCGTGGCGGAGGTCGCCGAGCGACGCGAACTCATCAAAGCCAAGGCACTCCTGGTCTCGAACGGCCAGGCAGTCATCGACGACGCGCTCCTCGATGAAGTGACCGCTCTCGTGGAGTGGCCTGTGCCGCTGCTCGGCCGGTTCGACGCGCGCTACCTGGAACTGCCGCAGGAAGTGCCCATCGCAACGATGCAGGATCACCAGCGCTATTTCCCGGTGCGCACTGCCGATGGAGCGCTGCGTAACGAATTCGTCGCGGTCGCCAATATCGACAGTCGCGATCCCGACAAAGTCCGCGACGGCAACGAGCGCGTGATTCGACCCCGCCTGGCCGACGCCGATTTCTTCTGGACCAGCGATCGACGCGAGCGCCTCGAAGCGCGGCGGCCGATGCTCAAGAGCGTCACGTTCCAGGCGAAGCTCGGTTCGCTGCACGACAAAGCTGAGCGCGTCGGCCGTCTCGCAGTACGTATCGCCGAGTCGAGCGATGGCGATGCAACTCTCGCTCGCCGCGCTGCTGAATTGAGCAAATGCGATCTGCTGACACTGATGGTTGGCGAGTTCCCCGAGCTGCAGGGATTGATGGGCAAGTACTACGCGCAGCACGACGGCGAGCCGCCGGAAGTCTGCGCTGCGCTCGAAGAACAATATTGGCCGCGCTTCGCCGGCGACCACGTTCCGGAAACTCGCACGGGCATCGCGCTCGCGCTTGCAGACAAACTCGACACGCTCGCGGGCATCTTCGCGATCGGGCAGAAGCCAACAGGCACCCGCGATCCGTTCGGGCTGCGACGTGCAGCGCTCGGCGTGCTGCGGACGATTCTGGAGCGGCAGCTCGATCTCGATCTGCGGCAGCTCGTCGAAAGCGCGGTCGCCGCGCAGCCGGTAGAAAAGAAGCCGGAAGTCGTCGAAGAAGTCTGGACCTATATCGTCGAGCGGCTGCGCAGCTCCTATCTGGAAGGCGACGCCACGCGCACGGTCACGACGGAAATGTTCGACGCTGTTGTGGCGAGCCGCACGCAATCGATCCTGGACATGGATCTGCGGCTGCGTGCGCTCGAGCGCTTCCTGAAGATGTCGGAAGCCGAAAGTCTCGCGGCCGCGAACAAGCGGATCGCGAACATCCTGCGCAAGGCGCCGGGCGATCTCAGCGGCGCGGTCGATACGAGTCGACTGCAGGACGGCGCCGAGCGGCAACTGTTCGAGCACGTGATCTCGATGGAGCGCGCAGTGAATCCGTTGTTCGCGCGACGTGAATATGCGCAGGCGCTCACGCAACTCGCGAGCCTGCGCGATGACGTCGATCGCTTCTTCGATTCGGTGATGGTGATGGCGGAAGACGCGGACGTGCGCGCGAATCGGCTCGGTCTGTTGCTGCGGCTACGCGGCCTGTTCCTGCAGTTCGCGGACTTGTCGCGACTGCCCGGCTGAGCGGAGAACCGAGTTGCAGCTGCTGCGGTCCGTGCTGTTCACGACGTGCCTGTTCCTCGGCACGTTGCTCTATGCCGTCGCTGTCGTCGCATTGGGTTGGTTGCCGAGCCCGAAGTTGTACGTCGTTGCGCGCTCGTGGGCGCGCACTCATCTGTGGCTGCTGAAAACGCTGTGCGGGCTGAGCTACACGATCGAAGGCCGCGAGAACATCCCGCCCGGCGCTCACGTCTCGATGTGGAAGCACTCGTCCGCGTGGGAAACGATCGCGCAGGCTGCCGTCTTCCCGCCGCAATCCTGGGTGCTGAAACGCGAGCTGATGTGGATCCCGCTGGTCGGCTGGGCCGTGCATTGCCTGAAGCCGATTGCGATCGATCGCCAAGCCGGAGCAGCTGCCGTGACTCAGGTGATCGAGCAGGGAACGCAGCGCCTGCGCGCGGGCATGTGGATCCTGATCTTTCCGGAAGGCACTCGCGTCGCTGTCGGCGAGACGCGGAAGTACGGAGTGAGCGGCGCGCTGCTCGCGTCACGTGCCGGCTGCAAGATCGTGCCGGTCGCGCACAACGCGGGTTACTACTGGCCGCGCCGCGGCTGGGTGAAGAAGCCCGGGATGATTCGCGTCGTGATCGGGCCACCCATCGAGGCCGCCGGCCGTGATCCCCGCGAGCTCAACGACGAAGTGCGCGCGTGGATCGAGCATCAGCTCGCCGCGATCGTGCCGAATCAATCAACCTAAAGCTTGTGATTGGCAGCTGATAGTGGCGAATCTCGCCACGATCATTTGATAAAACTAAATGTCGAGGTTGGCGACTGCGAGCGCGTTCTTCTCGATGAACTCGCGCCGCGGCTCCACCGCGTCGCCCATCAGCGTCGCGAAGATGTCGTTCGCCGCCAGTGCATCTTCGATTCGCACCTGGATCAGTCGACGCGTTGCCGGATTGATGGTCGTGTCCCAGAGCTGCTCCGGATTCATCTCGCCCAGCCCTTTGTAGCGCTGGATGAGCTGACCTTTGCGTGCCTGGTCGAGCAGCCAATCGATCGTCTGTTTGAAGCTGGTGACTTCCTGGCGCTGGTCGCCCTTCATCACGTACGAGCCCGGCTGCAGCAGGCCCGCGAGCGTCTTGCCCAACTCGGCGATGCGGCGGTACTCGGCCGACTCGAAGAACTCGCGATGGATGTGCTTCTCAGTCGTCGTGCCGTGCTCGGTGCGCGCGACCAGCAGCCGCGGCGTCCCGCCGTCGGTCGTGCCGATCGCACGAACGCGATAGCGCCGCGCCGAATCGTCCTGCGCGTTGAGCTGCGCTTCGAGCGTACGGCCCCACTGCGTCAGCCAGTCGACGCGATCGTGATCGGCGAGTGTTACCTCGGGCATGTAGAGCAGCTGCTCGAGGACGCGCTGATCGTAGCGACGCGACGAGCGTCGCAGGATCGCGGCCACTTCCATCCAGCGCTTGGCGAGTGTTTCGAGCGCGGCGCCGGACATCGGCGGCTGCGACGCGTCGCCGTAAAGCTCGGCGTCTTCCAGCGCTTGCTTGAGCAGCATCGCGTTGAGCTCGGCTTCGTCCTTGAGGTAGTGCTCGCTCTTGCCCTTCTTCAGTTTGTAGAGCGGCGGCTGCGCGATGTAGATGTGCCCGTTCTCGATGAGCGCGGGCATCTGGCGATAGAAGAACGTCAGCAGCAGCGTGCGGATGTGCGAGCCGTCGACGTCGGCATCGGTCATCACGATCACGCGGTGGTAGCGCAGCTTCGAGAGGTCGAAGTCATCGACGCCGATGCCGGTACCTAGCGCAGTGATGAGCGTGCCTACTTCGGCCGACGACAGCATCTTGTCGAAGCGCGCCTTCTCGACGTTCAGGATCTTGCCCTTCAGCGGCAGGATCGCCTGCGTGCGTCGATCGCGGCCCTGCTTCGCGGAGCCGCCTGCGGAATCGCCCTCGACTAGAAACATCTCGGACAGCGCAGGATCGCGTTCCTGGCAGTCGGCGAGCTTGCCGGGCAAGCCGGCGAGGTCGAGTGCACCCTTGCGACGGGTCATCTCCCGCGCCTTGCGTGCAGCCTCTCGTGCGCGCGCAGCCTCGAGAATCTTGGACGCGACCGCCTTCGCCTGCTGCGGATGTTCCTGCAGGAATTCGTCGAGCTTGGTGCCGACGGCGGACTCGACGATGCCCTTGATCTCGGACGAGACCAGCTTGTCCTTCGTCTGCGAAGAGAACTTCGGGTCGGGCATCTTCACCGACAGGATCGCCGTCAGTCCCTCGCGCGCGTCTTCGCCCGAGGTCGGAATCTTGTCCTTCGCGGCAAACTGCTTCTCGATGTAGTTGTTGAGCGTGCGGGTCAGCGCGCTACGGAACCCTGCCAGGTGCGTCCCGCCGTCCTTCTGCGGGATGTTGTTCGTATACGCGTACATGCTCTCCTGGTACGAGTCGTTCCATTGGAGGCCGAGCTCGACCGTCACCGCGTCCTGCTGGGTCCGGAACCAGATGATCGTTTCGTGGATGGCGGTCTGGTTGCGGTTGAGATAGCGCACGAACTCGCGGATTCCGCCGTCGTACTGGAAGACCTCGCGCTTGTCGTCCCGCTCGTCGATCAACTCGATGCGGACGCCGGAGTTCAGGAACGACAGCTCGCGCAGACGCTTGGCGAGGACGTCGTAGTTGAACTCGATGTTGGTGAAGATCGTAGCGCTGGGCTTGAAACGGATGATCGTACCGCGCTTGTCGGTCGTGCCGATGACCGCCAGGGGCGCCTGCGGCTCGCCCATCCGGTACTCCTGCTGATGGAGCTTGCCGTCGCGGTGGATGGTCAGGAGCAGGTATTCGGACAGGGCGTTAACGACCGAGACGCCCACACCGTGCAGACCGCCGGAGACTTTGTAGGAAGAGTCATCGAACTTACCGCCCGCATGCAGGACGGTCATGATGACTTCGGCGGCCGAGCGACCCTCCTCCGGGTGGATATCCACAGGAATTCCACGCCCGTCGTCCTCGACAGTTACGGACTGATCCGCGTGAACGGTGACCGTGACCTGCGAGCAATAGCCGGCCAAAGCTTCATCGACAGAGTTGTCGACGACCTCGAACACCATGTGGTGCAGACCGCTGCCGTCGTCGGTGTCTCCGATGTACATGCCGGGCCGTTTTCGGACGGCGTCGAGACCCTTCAATACTTTGATTTTGCTTGAGTCGTAAACGTCGGAATCGGTCATGGTTCGGCCTGGAAAATGAGGTGCGGAATTATAAGAAATTGCCCTGTTTCACGTGAAACTTTCGGCCGAGTTTCACGCCTTCCAGACCGCTTTCGTGGACCGAGGTGATGACGAGTTGCGCGGGAATTTTTGAGACGGCTGCGAGCAGTTTCCCCAAATTATCCACATCGAGCTCGGCCGCCGGATCGTCGAGCATCAGGCAGGCGGGCGGCGCTCCCTGTGCTGCCTGGAACGCCAGTTGGGCAAGGATGAAGGCGGCAGCGAGCAGCTTCTGCTGACCACGCGAAACGCGGTCGCGCGCCGGCGCGCCCTCGAAGGCGAACGCGACATCGGCTCGATGTGCGCCGACTGTGGTCGTGCGAAGTCGTTGGTCACGAGGCCGGGATTCGATGAGCTGGGCGACCAGCTCGTGCTCCGCGGCCCAACCTCGGCGATAGCTGAATCGGGCGCCCTGAGCGCCAAGGAGCTGCTCAGCGATCCCGACGAAGTACGGGAGCAGCTGCGACGCGTACTCGCTCCTGAGCGTGTCCACGCGATGGCCGGCCGTACCCAACTCACCTTCCCACGCCGCCAGTAGCTGCTCATCGCCATTCGACCTCAGCACGGCATTGCGCTGCTGGAGCGCCCGCTGGTAGCGACGCCAGACGCCGAGGAATTCGTGTTTCACGTGGAACACACCCCAGTCCAGCAGCCGGCGCCGGCGGGCCGAGCCTTCTTCGATCAGGCGATGGACGCCCGGGTCGATCACCTGAACCGGGAGGATCTCGGCGATCTCTGCGATCCCCGAAATGCCCTGGCCGGCGAGATTCGCGCGAGTGCCCTGCTTGCCGTATTCGATGCCCGCGACGAGTTCGCCGCGCGCCGTCTGAACGCGCCCAACGACACGCAGGAAGTCGGTCTGAGGAGGAAGCAGCTTCTCGCGCTGATTCGCGCGAAACGAGCGGCCGTGCGCCAGGAAGTAGATCGCCTCGAGCAGGCTGGTTTTACCCGAGCCGTTTTCTCCGACGATCCCCGTCGCCTGGGGATCAAGCGTCAGGTGGGCAGCGCGGATGCACCGGAAATTCTCGATATCGATCGTGGTCAGCACATCGCGCGGGCGGCTCGATCAGAGCCGCATGGGCATCACGACGTACTTGGCCTGCGGCGTCGAACTGGCGCTGACGAGGCAGCTGCTGTTGGCATCGGTGAGGCCGAGCTCGACCTGGCCGACGTCGATGGCCGCCAGTGCGTCCAGGAGGTAATTGACGTTGAAGCCGATCTCGAGTTCTTCGCCCGAGTACGCGATCTCCAACTCCTCCTCGGCCTCCTCCTGCTCAGGATTGTGAGACTGCAGCGTCAGAACGCCGGTTTTAACTGCGAGCCTGATGCCGCGGTATTTCTCGTTCGACAGGATGGCCGCGCGTTGAAGCGCAGCGCGCAGGATGTCGCGATCCGCCATGATCTTCTTCGGCGGCGCAGCCGGGATTACGCGACCATATTCCGGGAATCGGCCGTCAATCAGCTTCGAAGTGAAACGAATATCACCGATCTGCGCGCGAACGTGATTGCTGCCGATTGCTAGCTCGACGTTACCCTCATTGCCCAGCAAGCGCTGGAGCTCGAGCACGCCTTTGCGCGGCACGATTACCTGCTGGGACGCAGACGATTGGCTATCCAGAGCAGATTCGCAGAAAGCGAGCCGATGTCCGTCAGTCGCTACCGTTCGCAGCACCTTGCCATCCGACTCCAGCAACATGCCGTTGAGATAGTAGCGAACATCCTGCTGGGCCATCGAAAAATGGGTCTTATCCAGCAAGCGCTTCAATGCCGGCTGAGCGATCGTCAAAGTCTGCTGCGCACGGATGTCTTCGACCGTCGGAAAGTCGGAAGCAGGAAGCGTCGCGAGCGTGAAACGGCTTTTCCCTGACCTGATCGTCGCCTTTTCGCTCTCGATCGACACCGTTACCTGCGTTTTCTCGGGCAATGCCCGCACGATGTCGAGCAGCTTACGTCCAGGGAGGGTCACGTCACCTGCTTGCTGCAGGCTCACGTTGGTTCTGGCGACGAGCTCCACTTCCAGATCCGTCGCCGTGATCGAGAGCTGCTCGCCTCGACCGACCACCAGCACGTTCGCCAGGATCGGCATCGTCTGCCGCCGCTCGACCACACCAATCACTGCCTGCAAAGGCGCGAGGATCGTTTCTCGCTCTGCGCTGAACTTCATCTTTCCACCTGTCCGACTTCTTAATTAGAGAAATTGATATTTAAGAATTGTAGTAACTATGAGCAGCGCGTTGCGCTGTGAATAAGTGTCTTTTCGCTAATCCCTTCAACCCACTTGCGGCAAGCACGACGTACCCAGCAACGTCGCCGATACATGTCCTTAAGCTGTGGGCTGTTTGTGGATCGATACGGTCCTCAGGTCTTGCACACTCTATCCACAGTCAACCAGCGAGGGTTCTCAACAGGTTTGAGTAGTCTTCGCTGGTGCGCGTATTCGATTCCCGCAGCTCTTTGATCACGCGACAAGCATGCAGCACGGTCGTGTGGTCGCGTCCGCCGAAAGCATCGCCGATCTCCGGCTAGCTGTGGCTCGTGAGTTCTTTCGCAAGCTCCATCGCG
>DATJIP010000238.1:0-51852 GCA_035493235.1 Steroidobacteraceae bacterium | reverse complement strand
AATCGCTTCCCCGCAATTCGCCAGGCATCACTTTGCAGAGGGCGTGACTGCCGCGGCCCTGGCTCGAGCGCCGATGATCGTGTTCAACCGCAAAGACGATCTGCAATGGCGCTTCATGCGGCGAGTGACGCGGGCGCAGTTGCTGCCGCCGATTCACTATCTGCCATCGTCTACGGGTTTCGTCGATGCCGCGTCGCGCGGCCTGGGCTGGTGCCTCGCCCCGGAATCTCTGGCGACACCTGCCTTGAAGGCGAAGACCATCGTCAGTATCGATCCGGGGCGCTCGCTCGACGTCCCGCTTTACTGGCAGCACGCAGCCGTGCGCTCGGCCACGCTGCAACAGATCAGTCAGGCGCTGCGCGAGGCTGCGGCCAGCGCCCTGCACGACGAGAAGCGCTGAGTTGTAAATCCGAGCCGGCGCAGCTATCCCGCAGTGGTGGTATCGATTTCACGCGACGGCCGGCGCGCGCGATCGTCGACCATGAGCAAGGCGCGACGATGCACTCCGACCTTCTTGTAGATGTGCTGGAGGTGTTTCTTCACTGTGTCCTCCGCGATGCGCAGATCCTGGGCAATCTGCTTGTTGGTCATTCCCAGCAGCAGCAGCGCCAGCGTCTGCCGCTCGCGGGCAGTACACAGACTCGCCACATTATGTGATGCAAGGTCGGCAGCACCGCGCCGATCCCCCCTGCGACGGTCGCCCTGGCGCCGTTCGACGAAAGGCCATTCCGCAGACATTCAACACCCCACCGGTTCTTGTTCGCTATTGCCTTGAACACGGACGAGCGAGCTGCAGGGATCCATTTACTGCAGGAAACCGGCGGTTCGTTTCAAGTGACCCCTGCCGCCGGGCCGCCAGGCGTAAAGTGGCCGCCATGACCTCGACTCGATGGCGCGGGATCGCCCTGATCTGGCTCGGGTGCGTGCTGTTCGACGCCAGCCAGACCGTGCTCTTCATGCACGCCGTCGGCAGGCAGTCGTGGCTCCTGATCTTCGTCTTCGAAGCGGTGTCGTGGTTACCGTGGGTGCTGGCCACGCCGCTCGTCGTCCTCCTGGCGCGTCGCTATCCGTTCACTCGCGGCCGGATCGCCGTCGCGATGACGGTGCACGCCGCGGCATTCATCCTCATCGGTCTGACAGCGCAAGCGTGGTTCGCAATGCTGCAGGCAGTGATGAACCCGTGGGCGTACCCGCAGCAGCCGACGTTCGTGGAAGCCTGGCGCACTTCCCTGTCCTACCAGGTGCTGCCCTACTTGATCGTGTACGCATTGATCCTGGGCATCGTCTTCATCGGCGATGCCCGCGAGCGGACCGCGCGTCTCAACGAGGAGCTGTCGAAGGCACAGTTGGCGGCGTTGCGCCGGCAGATGGAGCCGCACTTCATGTTCAACACGCTGAATTCGATCGCCGGCATGGTGCGCGAGCAGCGCACCGACGCGGCGGTCAACATGATCGTCGGACTCAGTGAGTTTCTACGTCGTTCGACAGAGGACTCGCACCGTCCGCAAGTGACGCTGGCGGAAGAAGTCGAGTACCTGCAGCGCTATGTCGACATTCAGAAGGTCCGATTCGGGGAGCGTCTGCAAGTCAGCGTCGACATTCCGGAGAAGGTCCTGCGCGCTCAAGTGCCCAATCTGCTGCTGCAGCCTTTGGTGGAGAATGCGATCAAGCACGGCATCGCCAAGCGGGTCGTCGGCGGAACGGTGCGTGTCAGCGCCACCGGCGAGAACGGCACGCTGCGACTGAGCGTTTGCAACGACGGACCGACCGCAGCAACTGAGTTCGAGCCGACCGCCGCTGGCGTCGGACTGAGCAATCTGCGGACCCGCTTGCGGATCCTCCACGGCGACCAATCCGAGCTGCAGTTGCAGCGCGCCGCGAGCGGCGAAGCTGAAGTGGTCGTGACGCTGCCGCTCAGAGAGGCATGAATGGCACCGCTGCAGGTTCTGGTCGTGGACGACGAGGAATGGGCGCGCACCAACGTGACCGCCCTGCTACGGCGCGATGCCGACATCGGAGCGATCGCCGAATGCAGCTCCGGAGCGGCGGCGATCGAAGCGATCAGGAAATCGAAGCCGCAGCTGCTGGTTCTCGATATCCAGATGCCCGAATGCGACGGCTTCGACGTGATCGAGATGCTGGGAAGCGATGCGCCGCCGGTCATCGTCTTCGTCACGGCGTACGACCAGTATGCGTTGCGGGCCTTCGAGGCAGGCGCGCTCGATTACCTCTTGAAGCCGTTCGACGACGCGCGCTTTCAGCGCGCCCTGCAGCGAGCCAAGGAGAGGCTTGCGAACAGCGTGCGGCCGGAACAACGTCCGCAGCGACTCGTGGTGAAGGCTCCGGGTCAGCTCCTGTTCGTGAATGCGGCGGACATCGATTGGATCGACGCCGCCGGCTACTACGCGTGCCTGCACGTGGGCGGCAGCACGCACATCCTGCGTCGCACGTTGCAGGATCTCGAGCGCGATCTCGGTGAGGAGAAATTCGTCCGCATTCACCGCTCGATCATCGTCAACCTCGAGCGGGTCGCCGGCCTGGAGTTGCGGGAGAGCGGCGACTACGAAGTCGTGCTGCAGTCCAAGGATCGTCTGCGCATGAGCCGGCGCTATCGCAAACGACTGCAGGAGCGTCTAACTGATAGCAATGGTCGGTGAGGCAAGAGACGCTCCGGAAGTGGCGGCTGCTGCCAGCAGTACCACTGGCAGCAGCCGTGTGCGGAGTCCGCTAAGGGGGTCCGAACGTACCCCGCAAACCGATCAACACACCTCTCTCGAAGTGCAATTCATGATAGCGCTCCCAATTGGAAATTTGCAACCATCGCCTGCGAGCGCGCGCGAACTGCACCCGCACGGGAAATCCGCGGAAAAAGTTGGCACGCGACGTAGCTCGGCGCGCACTTCGCCGGCCATTTGACCCCTGAGTCGCAGCTGCGATAATGATAACGGTATCAGTCAGCACAATACGAACCGGCGTGCTGCAGCGCGCGGCAGGGGGAAATACGATGAAGAACCTGGGCTTGCTGGTGATCGCACTGGCTACGGCAACTACCGTTCATGGCCAGGAGCGTGCGATCTATCGCGATCCCGCGGTCCCTGTCGAACAGCGCGTCGAGGACCTGCTGGCGCGCATGACGCAGGAAGAGAAGATCGCGCAGATCACCGCGATCTGGACGCAGAAAAAACAACTGTTCGATCGCGACGGTAGCTTCGACCCTGCAGCCGCGCGCCGCCTCTACCCGAACGGCATTGGCCAGTTTTCCCGTCCCGCCGACCTGGTGGGACCCGGCAATCCCTTCAAGACTCCGTATCGGGACGTGCGCCAGACGATCGAGCTGGTCAATGCGATTCAGCGCTATGCGCGCAGCACACGTCTCGGCATTCCCGTGCTGTTTCACGAGGAGGGATTGCACGGTTACGCGGCGCGCGGCGCCACGCACTTTCCGCAGGCGATCGCGCTGGCCAGCAGCTGGGACCCGGCGCTGCTCGAGCGCGTATTCACTGTCGCTGGCCGGGAGATTCGCGCGCGCGGCGTGCAACTGGTACTCGCTCCCGTCGTCGACGTCGGACGTGACCCGCGCTGGGGCCGCTTCGAGGAGACTTACGGCGAAGATCCCTACCTGGTCGGCGAGCTCGGTGTCGCAGCCGTGCGCGGTTTTCAAGGACGTACGCTGCCGCTCGCTAAAGATCGCGTGCTCGCGACGCTCAAGCACATGACCGGACACGGCCAGCCCGAGAGCGGCAGCAACGTCGGGCCGGCCAACATCTCGGAACGCATTCTGCGCGAGATGTTCTTTCCGCCGTTCCGCGCTGCCGTGGAACGCGGCAACGCGCAAGCGGTGATGCCCTCTTACAACGAGATCGATGGCGTACCCTCGCACGTGAATCACTGGCTGCTGCAGGACGTGCTGCGCGGTGAAATGGGTTTCAAGGGCGTGGTCGTCAGCGACTACTTCGCGATCAAGGAGCTGATGGAAGTTCATCACACGACGACCGATCCGCTCAGCGCGGCCGTTCGTGCCTTGAAGGCAGGTGTCGACATCGATATGCCCGACGGTGAGTCTTACGCACTGCTGCCGCGCGCTCTGGAGAAGGGATTGATCACGCAAGCCGAGATCGACACGGCCGCGCGTCGCATGCTGCGCCTGAAGTTCATGGCGGGTCTCTTCGAGGAGCCGTATGCAGATGCGAAGCGGGCCGTCGCAGTTACCGATAACACCGAGGCGCGTGCGCTCGCGCTCGAGGCAGCTCGCAAGTCCGTCGTGCTGTTGAAGAACGATGGCGTGCTGCCGTTACACGCAGACAAGCTCAAGACGCTCGCGGTCATCGGACCGAATGCAGCGCGCATCGACTTGGGTGGCTACTCCAATGTGCCCAATCATGCAGTCACGGTGCTCGACGGCATCCGGGCGAAGCTCGGCAGCCGCGTCAATGTCGTGAGCGCGGAAGGCGTGCGGCTGACCGACAGCGGCGACTGGTACGAAGACGAAGTCGTGCTGTCGGATCCGCAGCGCAACCGCGAGCGAATTCGCGAAGCCGTGCAGGTCGCGCAAAGCGCCGACGTTATCGTGCTCGTGATCGGCGGCAGCAGCGCTACCAGCCGCGAGGCCTGGGCGAAAAATCACCTGGGTGACCGCGACAGCGTCGGTTTGATCGGCGAGCAGAACGAACTCGTGCAGGCGATGTTCGCGTTACGCAAGCCAGTGGCCGTCGTGCTCATCAACGGTCAGCCGCTGTCGATTCCGGAAGTCGCAGCTCAGGCGAATGCGCTGCTCGAAGCGTGGTATCCCGGTCAGGAAGGCGGGACCGCGCTCGCGGACGTTCTGTTCGGCGATGCGAATCCAGGCGGCAAGCTGCCGGTGACGATCGCGCGCTCCGTCGGCCAGCTGCCGATGTTCTACAACCAGAAACCGAGCGCGCATCGCGGCTATCACTTCGAGTCGGCCGAACCGCTGTTCCCCTTTGGCTACGGACTGTCGTACACGACGTTCGACATCGGGACGCCGCGCCTTTCCCCGTCGCGGATCGCGCCGAACGACACGGTCACGGTGTCGGTCGACGTGCGCAACACCGGCGCAGTCGCAGGCGACGAAGTCGTACAGCTGTACGTGCGCGACGTCGCCAGCGCGATCACGCGACCGGTCAAGGAGCTCAAGGGATTTCGTCGCATCACGCTGCAACCCGGCGCGATGACGACCGTGGAGTTCACGCTCGGCAAGGATGCATTCGCGTACTGGAACGAGGCAATGCAGTACGCCGTCGAGCCCGGCGAATTCCAAATCATGGCCGGACCGAATTCCGTCGACCTCAAGACCGCCGTGCTGATGGTTGGCCAGGCCGGTGAGTGAGCTCGCCGGGGCGCTATCGCTGGCGGATCTGCGCGCTGCTGCTCGCGGCGACGACGATCAACTACATCGATCGTCAGGTGCTCGGAGTCCTAGCCCCGCAGCTGCAGCGCGACCTGCACTGGAGCGAGATCGACTACGGCAACATCGTTACCGCATTCCAGGCTGCCTATGCGATCGGGCTGATTGCGGCCGGCGCGATCATCGACCGACTCGGCACGAAGATCGGCTACGCGCTGGCGCTTGCCGTGTGGAGCCTCGCAGCCATGAGCCATGCGCTCGTCGGGAGCGTCGCAGGTTTCGCAGCCGCGCGATTCGCGCTCGGGCTCGGTGAGGCGGGCAACTTCCCTGCTGCTATCAAGACTGTCGCCGAGTGGTTCCCGCGACGCGAACGCGCCTTGGCGACGGGCATCTTCAACTCCGGATCGAATCTGGGCGCGATCATCGCGCCCGCAGCGGTCCCGGTGATCGCCGTCACGCTCGGTTGGCAAGCTGCATTCCTGGCGACTGGTCTGTTGAGCGCGACCTGGCTCGTGACGTGGCTGCTCACATATCAACCGCCTGAGCAGCACCCGCGCTTATCGTCCGCCGAGCTCGCACTGATCCGCGGCGACCCGCAGGAAGTGGCCGTGCGAGTGCCGTGGCTGCAGCTGCTGCGACATCGGCAGACCTGGGCGTTCGTGATGGCGAAGTTCATGACCGACCCGATCTGGTGGTTCTTCCTGTTCTGGCTCCCCAAATTCCTCAATGCCGAGTATGGCCTCACGCTCACCGGCCTCGGCGTACCCCTGGTGTTGATCTTCCTGATGGCTGACGTCGGCAGCATCGCGGGCGGCTGGATGGCGGGCCGCTTCATCAAGCGCGGCTGGAGCCTGAACCGCTCGCGCAAGACTGCGATGCTGATCTGCGCAGTCGCCGTCACGCCCATCGTTTTCGCGTCGGGCGCCAACAATCTGTGGCTCGCGGTTGCGCTGATCGGCCTCGCGACAGCCGGCCATCAAGGCTGGTCGGCCAACGTGTTCACACTTACCTCGGACATGTTTCCCAGGCACACTGTCGCCTCCGTGGTCGGAATCGGCGGTCTCGCAGGCGCAGTCGGCGGCATGATGATCGCAACGTTCACAGGGTTCTTGCTCGAAACAACCGGCAGCTATCTGCCGGTGTTCCTGCTGGCGGGATCGGCGTATCTGCTCGCGCTGCTCGTCATGCATCTCCTGGCGCCACGATTGCGGCCCGCGCATATCAAATGACCACGATCGCCAAGGTCGCCGCGTGCCTTTTGCCGTTCGTCGTGCACGTCGCCGCTGCGGCGGCGCCGATCGGCCGCATCGAGCGCTTCGATCCGGAGTTCGACACGCTCGTGGCGCCAGGCGCGCAAGTCGAGAAACTCGCCGAGGGTTTCCAGTGGGCCGAAGGGCCTGTGTGGATTCGTGCAGGCGGCTATCTCCTGTTCACCGACGTCCCCGCGAACACGCTGTATCGATGGTCTGCGCGCGATGGCGTATCGATCTTCCTCAGGCCCTCCGGCTACGACGGTCGCGACCTCGCCGGTTTACGCGAGGCCGGTGCGAACGGATTGATTGCTGCCGACGAGGGTTCGATCCTGATGGCAGATTCGGGCAGTCGCACGGTCGCCAGGCTCACGCTCGACGATCGGCGCAAAACAGTGCTCGCCGCGCGCTTCGAGGGCCACCGCTTCAACAGCCCGAACGATCTCGCGCGTCGCTCGGACGGACTGATCTTCTTCACGGATCCGCCCTACGGCCTCGACAAGCTGAATGATTCGCCGCTGAAGGAGCTGGAGTTCAACGGCGTGTATCGGCTGGCACCGGATGGCACTGTCGCGCTGATCGATCGCTCGCTGAGTTTTCCGAATGGCATCGAGCTCTCGCTGGACGGGCGTGTGCTGTATGTCTCCAACTCGGATCCGCAGCGACCGATCTGGATCGCGTACGACTTGAACGCCGCGGGAGAGGCGAGCGGCAGAAGAGTGTTTGCCGACGCGTCGGATCTGATCGCGCCGACTGCGCCCGGCCTGCCGGATGGGATGGCCATGAGCGCGGATGGGCATCTGTTCGCGACCGGGCCGGGTGGTGTGATCGTGTTCGCGAAAGATGGGCGGCGGTTAGGAAGGATCAGCACCGGCGCGGCAATCGCGAACTGCGCGTTCAGCGACGACGGCCGGACGTTGTATCTGACGTCGGATCACATGCTGGCCCGCTTACGATTGCGTTAACGGACGTTGGTCACGTCGAACGTTGTGCGTTGGCGGATGTCTGCAGATGAAGCGCCGACCTGCACTTCATACCGCTCGGTGTCGACGACGTAGTCCTTCGCAACAGAGTCATAGCGTCGCAAATCCTTCGCCGCGTCGATCTCGAACGTCACTTGCCGGGATTCGCCAGGTTCGAGCGTCACGCGCGTCACCCCGCGCAGATCCTTTCTCGCTCGCGCTGCCTTCGAGTCCATCGCACGCACATAGAGCTGCACCAGTTCGTCAGCCGCCCGCTTCCCTGCATTCCTCACAGTCAACGACGCCGTCACCTTGCCGTTCGCCTCGACCTTCGACCGATCCACCTTCAGCCCCGAATACTCGAACCGCGAATACGACAGCCCATGTCCGAACGGATACAGCGCCTGCCCGCCGAAGTATCGATACGTGCGACCCTGCATCGTGTAGTCATCGAACGGCGGCAACTTCTCGCTCGCCTTGTAGAACGTCACCGGCAATCGACCTGACGGGCTCACATCGCCGAACAGCACATCGGCCACAGCAGTGCCGCCGCGTTGCCCCGGGTACCACGCGACGAGGATCGCGGGCAGATGCTGCTGCGCCCAATCGATCGCCAGCGCCGATCCCGTCGTCAACACCAGCACGACTGGCTTCCCGGTAGCGCGCAGCGCCTCCAGCAACTTCTGCTGGCTCGCAGGCAACCGCAGATCCGTGCGATCGCCGCCGGTGAAGCCGGGATAGCTCACCTTCATTTCCTCGCCCTCGACGTCACCGGTCAGACCGCCGACGAATACGATCGCGTCCGCCTGCCGCGCAACGTCCAGCGCTTCGTCGAACGGCGGCCGGGCACCGGGCCGACGCCAGGCGAGACGAACTTCGGCGTCACGAATGTCCTCGAAGTATTCGAGCCGCAGGTCGTACGCCCTCCCCGCTTCCAGATCGATCGTGACACTGCGGCTGCTCAAGCGCTCGTTGGGCTGCCAGCCGTCGAGCAGCTCGCGACCGTCGAGAAACAAGCGAAAGCCATCGTTCGCGCCGACGACGAGTTCGTAACGCCCCGACTCGGGCGGCAACAACTGACCGCTCCAGCGCACGCTGAAGTCGTCGCCCGCCAGCGCGCTGGCACTCGTCAGCTCGCCGCGCGCGACCGGATCGTCGGTGGGCGCGCCCCGATCCCAGCGGAATGCAACGCGAGCATCGACTCGCGTCATGACCGGCGTACCGGCGAAATCGCGCCCGCGGAAGTATTCTCCCTTCAACCCCTGCTGCGCCGATCCGGCAACAACACGCAGATACTGCGCATCGATCACTGGCGCTGCACGCGGCTCCTCTCGGCCTTCGACGAGATCCGCGCCGCGCGCGTACAAGACCTTTGTGTTTGCGCCAACTGCTGCACGAATCCCCTGCAACACCGTCACGGGCGCGGCCGGCGTTCCGTAGTAGTTGCCGAGCAACGACATGACGTCGTCAGCCGTCGGACCAACGACAGCGAGCGTCTTGATATCGCGCGACAGAGGCAACACTCCGTCGTTCTTCAACAGCACGATCGACGACTGCGCCGCACGTCGCGCAAGGCGATCGTGTTCGGCAGACTGATTGACGGAGTAAGGGATCTGCGCCCAGCGCACCCGCTCGGGCGGATCGAACATGCCCAGGCGAAAGCGCGTCAGCATCAATCGCTGCACGGCTGCATCGATCTCTTTGTCGCCGATCAGGCCTTGCTGGACTGCGGGCAGCAATGCCTCATAAGTCTTGCCGCAGTCGAGATCGCAGCCCTTACTCACGCCGAGCGCTGCGGCTTGGGCCGCTGTGCTGACGATCTTGTGATGCTGGTAGATGTCCTCGATCGAGTCGCAATCCGAAACGACGTAACCCTGGAAACCCCAGCGCTCGCGCAAGGTTCGTTGTAACAGCAGCGTGCTCGCCGACGCCGACTCGCCGTACACGCGGTTGTACGCGCCCATCACCGCAGCAACCTTCCCTTCCTGCACGAGCGCCTGGAACGCCGGCAGATAAGTGTCGTAGAGATCCTGCTCGCTCGGGTGAACGTCGAAGTGATGTCGATCCGCTTCGGGACCGCTGTGCACGGCGAAGTGTTTCGCGGTCGCGTCGACCTTGCGGTACTGCGGGTCGTCGCCTTGCAGGCCCTGCACGAAGGCGACGCCCATTCGGGCAGTGAGCCAGGGATCCTCGCCGTACGTCTCCTGCCCGCGTCCCCAGCGCGGATCGCGGAAGATATTGATGTTCGGTGACCAGAACGTGAGCCCCTGGTAGCGCCCGCGCAGCCCGCGCCGCGCGAACTCGTGATGTTTGGCACGCGCCTCATCGCTGATCGCCGTCGCGATCTCGTGCATGAGATCTCGATCGAAGGTTGCAGCGAGCCCGATTGCCTGCGGAAACACTGTGGCTGCGCCTGCGCGCGCGACGCCGTGCAATGCCTCGTTCCACCATTCGTACTGCGGCACGCCGAGCCGCGGAATCGCCGGTGCATTGTTGCCGAGCTGGGAGATCTTCTCTTCGAGCGTCATGTGTGCGACGAGATCGGCCGCACGGGCTTCGAAGCTCAGATTCAGATCGCGATACGCAGGCTCCTCGCGCGCGTACGGCCCTACGACAGCGCCGACGAAGCCACCAGCGACATCCGTGCTGAGGATCGAGCCATCGTCATTCTCCTTGAGCGCCTCCCAGGCTCCGTCGTCCTGGTAGCGAAACGAATACGCGCGGGCGTTGCCGCTGATCCTGAGTTTGAGCTGCGCCGACGACGGCACGGTAGTCGTGGCAAGTGTTTCCAGATGCTCGCCATTCTTCTTCTCGACGAAGATCTCGACCGATGAACCGACACGACGCGCGCCGAAGAAGTACCAATGCGTCTCGTTCTGAAACGCGGCGAGCCCCGCTGCAGTCCCGCCTTTCGCCGGCACACGCAACTGCGTGGTTGCATCGAACACCAGATGTTGCTGACGTCGACCGAGAAACGCAGGAGTCGCGACGTCGTCGAGACGCGTGACTTGCGGGTCGATGCTGAGTGCGCCTGGAGTGCGCTTCAAGTCGAACGATTGCCGAGCGCGCAGCTGCAACCAATTGTTGTCCAGCGTCGCGCTGTCGAACTCATCTCGCCAGGTGAAGTTGCCCGACAGCGGCTGCTGATCCCGCGCCTCCATGAACCTGGGCCCGCGCACGACATACGGAATCGTCTTGCCGTGCTCGAGAATGACCGGCCAGCCGTCGCGCCACGTCACCGGCAACAGGAACGTCTCGCGTCCCGTGTTGTAGTGCACGCCCTCATAGGTGCGCGTCGCGAGAAACGTCGCCCACCACGTGCCATCGGGCGCTTCCACCAGGTCGGCATGACCCGCATTCGTGATGGGCTGCGAACGATCGGGCGGCAGGTCGCGCTGAGTGAGAATCGGATTGCCTGCATACGGCTCGAACGGTCCCCATGGCGAGCGGGCACGCAGCACGACCTGCGAGTGCTGCGGTCCAGTCCCGCCTTCTGCGCAGCTCAGGTAGTACCACCCTGCCCTCTTATATATGTGCGGACCTTCGATCCAGACCGGCTGTTTGCCCGGCTCGACGCCACCGTCGAGCAGCACTTTGCGCGGGCCCCGCAGCTTCAGCGTCGCGCGATCGAACTCCTGAATCCAGATCGCGCGGTGACCGTCGTAGCGCGGAGCGCCTTGCGGCGGACCGTTGTTCAGCACGTACGCGAGCCCGTCATCGTCGACGAACATCGAGGGATCGATGCCGCCCGTCAGCTCCGGCAGCCAGGTCGGATCGGACCACGGTCCTGCCGGATTCTTCGCGGTCACCACGTAGTTGCCGCCGCCGTCCACCAGCGTGTTGAAGACGTAGAACAGGCCGTCGCGATACTCGATGCTCGGCGCGAACACACCGCGCGACACGCCCAGCTTGCTGAAGTCGAGTTGCGAGGCTCGATCGATGACGCTGCCGATCTGCCGCCAGTGAACCAGGTCGCGACTCTCGAACACCGGGATGCCGGGGAAATACGCGAAGGTCGAGTGCACCAGATAAAAGCGATCGCCGGCGCGCGTGATGCTCGGATCCGGATAGAAGCCGCTCAGGATCGGGTTGCGGTAATGCCCCGGCGGCAGCGGCTGCTCGAAGACGGCATCGTGCCCGGTGTACTCGAACCAGTCGTACCGGACGGGCTCCGCTTGCGCGAAGCCACTCAGCAACGCACAGCTCGTGACCAGTAGCCGGCTCAGCATCACCATGGCTGAACCTCGATCTGGAATGGGCCGGCCGGCAATCGTGCCGTATCGAACAAAGTGCAGACGGGGCCGTCGGCCCAGCAATAGCGCACGCGAGTTGCGACTGCCAGCGCAGTCGCGTCGAGCACGACGCGGGTGCCTTCGATTCTTGCCTTGGCGTAGCGACACGAATTTGCGTCGCGTGTGCACAGCTCGAATCCGATCGGCTCGCGTGCACTGTACGTGATCAAGCGGTCTGCGACGTCGCCGAACGTCACGACGATACTCGTTCCATCCTTGCGCGCGCTGAGCGCGACAGGCCCGGACGGCGCGATTTGCTCGCCATACGCGACGCGTCGCGCAGCACGCGCCAGCCGGCGCCCGACTTCCTGCTTGTTGGGCGGATGAATGTCGTAACGCTCGCCGATATCGATTGCGATGACGAGACCTGCATGCGCGTCGTTCGCGACGGCGAGTCGCTGTGCTTCGCGCACTCCCGCCCACCCGCTCTCGACCGGCGCAGTCGGCGGCTGTCCATAGTTCGCCAATTGCACGATGAGGAACGGCAGCTCTGCGCTGAACTTCCCGCGCCAGTCGGCCATGAATCGCGCAAGCAGATCCTCGTAACTGGCAGAAGTGCCCGTGTTCGACTCACCCTGGTACCACGCCACTCCGCGCATCGACAGATCGCCCAGCGGCGCGATCATGGCGTTGTAGAGCACCGTCTTGCCGCGTGTCGGATCCCACGGCGGGCGCGGTGGCTCTTCGAGTCCTGCGGGAGGAATTTGATAGCGCCACTCGTTATCGAGGCGCACGGTCGAGCCATCGGCAAACTGCAGCGACACGGGGCCGACCAGGCCGCCAAGTGAATACGTGTCCAGCACATTCACGACGATGACGTTCTCGCCCGCCTTCAGCGTGTCGCGCGGCAGCCGATACGCGCGTGCCGGACCCGGCAGGATGATCGCCTCGGTATCCGGCTGCGACTTTGCCGGCGCGCTGCCGATCGGCCGGCCGTTGATCCACGTTTGATCCATCTCATCGACACGACCCAATGACAGCACTGCCTGCTGTTGAGCTTGCTGCGCCGACAAGCTCATTGTCGTGCGATACCACACCATTCCGTCGTAGCTCGCCAACTCCGGCACACCCCATTGTTCCCAGTAGCCGAGTCCGGGGGGCGCGACGCGCCACTCGCCGGTTGGCTTGATGGCCCACGGCGCCGACTCTCGGCGGCCTTGCGTTCGCTGCAGCCACCACGCTTCCCACATCGCGCCCCAACGTACGTGCGCCGCGGCTGGTTGCTGCGCGTACAGCGCGAGAACATCGAGTGCATCGTTGTTGCCTCCTGCTGCACGCAACGCCGCTTCGCTCATCCAGGGCTCGATCCTGGATCCACCCCAGGCCGAGACGATCAGGCCCATCGGCACGTCGACCGTCTTGCGCAACTCGCGTGCGAAGTAGAAACACGCCGCGGAGAAGTCGGGCACGGTTGCGGGGCTCGTGACCTTCCACGTAACGGGCTGCATGAATTGATCGAGAGGACGCGGGCTGCTGGTCTCCGGCACTGTCAGCATGCGGATTGCGTCGTTCGCCGAGTTCGCGATTTCCGAGCGGGAGTCCAGCGAGCGGTGCACTTGCAGAACCATGTTCGACTGTCCCGAGCACAGCCACACGTCGCCGACTAGCACGTCGCTGACGGTTTGATCCTGCCCGGATTGCGTGCGCACCACCAGCTCGTACGGGCCACCTGCGGAAGTCGCGGGCAACGTCGCGTGCCAGCGCCCCCGCTCGTCCGCCTGTGCAGATGCAGTCTGGCTGCCGAGCGAAACGCTGAGCGTCTCGCTCGGCGACGCGTCGCCCCACACGTTGATCGGCTTGTCGCGCTGGAGAACTGCGTGATCCTGAAATACAGGATTCAGCAGCGCGGCGTTGGCCACGCCAGGCACGATCAAGCAAGCCAAGGTGCACAGCTTAGTGACCGGGTGCATACGGAAAGCTCAGCGCCTTGTAGTAGTCGAGCGGATGCTCGGGCGGCGGCAGGCCGGACGGAATCGGCCGCTGCGAGAAGGTCTGGAAATACGTGATGCAGGCGTCGCGCCACCACTTCGCCTCCTTCTCCTGGATCTTCAGGAACGCCGCGATCTGCTGGCGACGCTCGGCATCGACTTGCGACCCGACTTCATCCCAGGTCTTGCGCATCTCGCGCACGACCTCGACGCCGTGCGTGTAGCGATACACCAACTCGTCCCAGAGCGAGCGGCCCGAATGCATGCGATAGCCCCAAGGCACATGGTGGAACCACAGCAGATACTCCTCCGGCACCCGCTTGATGTCGCCGAATTCTGCGGCGACAGGTGCGGCGTACTGCGCAACGGCATTGCTGCCGCTGGCGCTGCGATCGAAGCCGATTCCCTGCGCGTCCGCGCGATGGAAATACACGGGCGTCCAATCCGCCCGCTTCCCGCCGTCGAACCACGGCTGCGGGCCGTAGTGATGACCTTCGGCCATCAGGTGGTGCAGCCCGAGCGGCGTCATGTAGTCAACGACTGCCTGACGCGACTTCATCATCATGTCGACGACGCGTGCCACGAACGTCGCGTCGTTGGTGAACGTCATGCGCACCCAATCTCGTCCGATGTCCTCGGCAGACGCTGCGGGATTCCAAGCGAGCCGCCCGAACGCATACCAGTTGGCCTGATCGAACTGCGAGCCGCTCCAGTTGCGATCGGTGCCGATGTTGGCGACGCCTGCGAGCCCTGTGATGACTTTCGCGACCGTGGAACCCGGCCCGCGTACGTAAGTGTCGGCGCGGAGCACTTCCTGGTACAGCGTGCCTAGATACGCGAGATGCGTTGCGAAGCCGAGATATTCCTTGGTGATCTGCACTTCCATCACCAGCGGCGTGTGCGGCATTGCGCCGAACAGCGGATGGAACGGCTCGCGCGGCTGGAAATCTAGCGCGCCGTTCTTCACCTGCAGCAGCACGTTGTCGCGGAATTTCCCGTCCAGCGGCTTGAACTCGCTGTAGGCCTGCTTGGCGCGGTCGTCCGGTTGCTCGTTCGAATAGACGAAGGCGCGCCACATCACGACGCCGCCGAACGGCGCGACGGCATCAGCCAGCATGTTCGCGCCGTCGGCGTGCGACCTCCCGTAGTCCTGCGGCCCAGGCTGACCTTCGGAGTTCGCCTTGACGAGAAAGCCGCCGAAGTCGGGAATCAAGCGATAGATTTCTGCGGCCTTGGCCTGCCACCACTGTTTCACGGCCGCATCTGCAGGATCGGCCGTCTGCAGGCCGCCGATCTCGATCGGCGCCGCGAACCGGACCGTGAGAAACACGCGGATTCCGTACGGACGCAGCACGTTGGCGAGTGCCGCAGCCTTTTCGAGGTAATCCGGCCGCAGACTGACCGCATTCGAGTTGACGTTGGTGAGCACCGTTGCATTGATGCCCAGCGAAGCATTTGCGCGCGCATAGTCGACGTAGCGCGGATCGATGTAGTCGGGAAGCTTGTGCCAATCCCAGATCGACTGGCCTGCATAGCCGCGCTCGACGCTGCGATCCAGATTGTCCCAATGATTGAGGACGCGGAAGCGAAACGCCGGCGTCTCTTGCAGTTCCACTGCGTCGAGCGACTGGCGGGTCTGCAACAAGCGCAGCAGGTGAAAGACGCCGTACAGGACGCCAACATCGTCCTCGGCAGCAACGATCAGCGCGCGATGTCCACCGATGGTAGTGCTGCGAATCGCATAGCCTTGCGAGCCGGGTGCCGGCAACGACAGCTTCATCCCCGCCAGCATTGGCAACGAACGCCGCGTCCCTATGACGAGCGCGCCATCCTGCGACACGCTCGCCGCGTCAGCGAGCGTGACGCCCAGCAATCCCCGAAGCCCACGTTGTAGCTCAGCGTGCGCCACCCGCAGCGTCGGCGACTCGCTGCCGGCGACGACTTGCGTCAATGCCGTGCGATAGCGGTCCCCCCAAGGTTGCTCGACAGGCCGATAGCGCAGCCACAGGTCGTAGCCGTCTTCTGCGGAAGCGACGGGCGCCGCTGCGAGCCCCGCGACCCACAGTACGACCATGAGGCACACTGCCCGACGGGCGCCCACGCCAGCACCACCGACGTTACCAATTCTGTGATAACGGTAACACGCCGGCCTTATCCGCTTCCACCGGCGGGTGGCGTGAGCAATAATCCGATCCATGCGAGTGAAGAACGCCACACGCACCGAGCGACGCAAGGGCGATGCCGTGACGATCCACGAGGTCGCTCGTCACGCGGGCGTCTCGCCCATGACCGTCTCGCGCGTGATGAACAGCAACAGCAACGTACGTGACACGACGCGCGAACGCGTCATGCGCGCCGTGCGTGAGCTCAACTACACGCCGAACGCTGCCGCGCGCTCGCTTGCCGCCGCGCAAGGGACACGCATCGCGCTGATTTACACGAATCCGAGCGCCGCGTATCTGAGCGAGTTGCTCGTCGGCGCGCTGGCCGGCGCTGCGCGGACTGCCGCGCAGCTCGTGCTCGATACCTGGGACCACATGAGTCACGCCGCCGAGCGTGCAGCCGCCCGCAGCATCGCGCAGAGCGTTGCCGGAGTAATCTTGCCGCCGCCGCTCTGCGAGTCGAAGGTCGTGTTGTCGGAGCTCACGGCCGCCAACATTCCCGTAGTCGCGATCGCTTCGGGCCGTTTCCAAGCCGACTTGTCGAGCGTGCGCATCGACGATTTCCGTGCCAGCCAGGAAATGACCGAGCACTTGATCGGCATGGGCCATCAGCGCATCGGCTTCATTCGCGGCCATCCGAATCAGACCGCGAGCGCCCTGCGCTACGAAGGCTTTCAGGCCGCGATGACGCAGGCCGCTCTGCCGATCGATGCTGGATTGATACAGCAGGGTTACTTCACCTATCGCTCCGGCCTGGAAGCCAGCGAAAAGCTGTTGAGCCGCAAAACCCCGCCAACGGCGATCTTCGCCAGCAACGATGACATGGCTGCCGCCGCGATTTCGGTGGCGCATCGCCGTGGCCTGGACGTGCCGCGCGACCTGTCGGTCGTCGGCTTCGACGACACACCTACGGCGACAACTGTCTGGCCGGAGCTGACGACAGTCCGCCAACCGATCGCTGCCATGGCGGGTTCGGCGACCGAGCTCCTGTTGCGCAGTATTCGCCAGCGCAAGGACGGGGAAGCGCGCGTCGTTTCTGACCACGTCATGGCTCACATGTTGATCAAGCGCGATTCCGTCGCAGCACCACGCAAGGGCTGACGCCATAGCAGACAAGGCGCCGGCCGACTGGCGACTTGTATTCTGATAGCGCTATCACTACCCTGCTGAACCATAGTCCCCTGGCTGGGATAGGCCAACAACGGTGCCAGGCGTGAATCTCGTTCAACACCTTGCGAAAGACTGGCGTGATGCCCTGCTGGTCGGCCGCCTGGACGCGGGCGCTGGCCCCGTCCCGGTCGTGGTCGTCAACGGGCGCGTTCGCGACGTTTCGCACAGCGCGCCGACCGTAACGGAGCTGCTGAATGCATGGTCCGGCGCAGTGCCGGCCGGCAAGGATCTCGGTGCTTTGGACGAGCTGCCGATCACGGCCGCCTTTGCCGGCGAACCAGCGTTGCGCATGCTGGCGCCCTGCGACCTGCAATGCGTCAAGGCCTGCGGCGTTACCTTCGCAGTCTCGGCCGTCGAACGGGTCATCGAAGAGCGTGCGCGCGGCGACTCGGCGCAAGCGCAAGCTATTCGCGAGGCACTGGGCCAGAAGGTCGGCGCCGACATCCGCTCGGTGCGGCCCGGCTCAGCCGAGGCCGCGCGACTGAAGGAAGCGCTGATCGCCGATCGGCTCTGGTCGCAGTACCTCGAAGTCGCCATCGGGCCCGACGCGGAAGTGTTCACCAAGTCTCCCGTGCTGTCGTCAGTCGGCTGGGGCGACTGGATCGGCGTGCGCAGTGAGTCGCAGTGGAACAACCCGGAGCCGGAGATCGTGCTGGCGTGCGACGCCCGCGGCCGCATTCTCGGCGCCGCGCTCGGCAACGACGTGAATCTCCGCGACATCGAAGGCCGCAGCGCTCTGCTCCTCGGCAAAGCCAAGGACAACAACGCAAGCTGCGCGATCGGACCGTTCATCCGCTTGTTCGACGAGCGCTTCACGCTCGACCAGGTGCGCGGTACCGTGATTGCGCTGCAAGTGGAAGGCGCCGACGACTACCGTCTCGAGGGCAGCAGCTCGATGTCGCTCATCAGTCGCGATCCCGCCGAGCTCGTCAAGCAAACTCTCGATCAGCACCAGTATCCGGACGGCTTCATGCTGTTCCTGGGAACGATGTTCGCCCCGACGCAGGATCGCGGTGCGCCGGGGCGCGGCTTCACTCACAAATCGGGCGACCTCGTGCGCGTCTCGGCGCCGGCGCTGGGAACACTCGTGAACAAGGTAACGACATCGCAGCAGGCACCGCCGTGGAAGCTGGGAATCGCGGGGCTGATGCGCAACCTGGCACAGCGAGGGTTGCTGCCCGGTTCGCAGGAGGATCGATGACCGCGCACACCGTCTATCCCTCGTTGCGCGACAAGCGAGTCGTCGTTACCGGTGGCGGCTCGAGCATCGGCGCGGCCATCGTCGAACGATTTGCGCAGCAAGGCGCCCGCGTCGCGTTCCTCGACATCGCGGAGACGGATTCGCGTGAGCTGGAACGACGTCTCACAGACAGCCCCACGCCACCGCGCTACTACAAGTGCGACCTGACCGATATCGCAGCGGTCCGCGAGCTGTTTCCGCACATCCGCAGCCAGCTCGGGCCAATCGACGTGCTCATCAACAATGCCGCGAACGACGACCGGCACAACGTCGAGAACGTCTCGCCGGCCTATTGGGACGAGCGCATCGCCGTCAACTTGCGCCACTACTTCTTCTGCGCACAGGCCGTGATCGCCGACATGAAGGCAGCCCGCGCCGGCTCCATCGTCAATCTCGGCTCCGTCTCCTGGCACCTGGCGTTGCCGAGCCTCGCCATCTATCAGACTGCGAAAGCGGGCATCGAAGGCATGACGCGCGGGTTGGCTCGCGAACTGGGAGTCTTCGGTATTCGCGTCAATTGCGTCGTGCCCGGCGCGGTGCGTACGCCGCGGCAGATGAAGCTGTGGTTTACGCCGGAGGAGGAGGCGCGCACCATCGAGCAGCAATGCCTCAAGGTCCGCATCGATCCGCACGACGTCGCCGCGATGGCTCTGTTCCTCGCATCGGACGACGCGCGCATGTGCACGGCACATGAGTACTTCGTCGATGCCGGCTGGCGTTGAATGCATCTGGACGCTGGCCGCCAAGCTCGGTGAAGGCGCACTTTGGTCGGCGCGCGAACGCGCGGTGTGGTTCGTCGATATCAAGGGACGCCAGATTCATCGCTACGATGAAACCACGCGCACGCGACGCAGCTGGCCCGCACCGGAAGATGTCGGTTTCATCGTAGCCGCGAGAGGCGGCCGCTTCATCTGCGGTCTGAAGAGCGGGCTCTACGAGTTCGACCCTGCCGACGGCAAATTTCAGCTGCTCACGCTCGTCGATAGCCATCGCCCGCGCAATCGACTCAACGATGCGCACGTCGATGCTGCCGGCCGGTTATGGTTCGGCACGATGGATGACGATGAAGCCAAGCCGAACGGCGCGCTGTATCGCTTCGATGCGACTGGACTGCACCGCTGCGACGACGATTACGTGATCACCAACGGTCCCGCGACGAGTCCGGACGGACGAACGCTGTACCACATCGATACGCTGAAGCGTGAGATCTACGCGTTCGACCTTGCTGCGGACGGCTCACTCTCGAAGCGACGCGTCTTTGCGCGCGTGGCCGAGACCGATGGCCATCCCGACGGGCCCGTAGTCGATGCAACCGGCTGTGTCTGGGTCGGACTGTTCGGCGGCTGGGGGGTCAACCGCTATTCGCCGTCCGGCGAGCTGCTGGGCAAGCTTTCGTTGCCGGTCGCAAACTGCACGAAGGCTGCTTTCGGCGGGGCCGATCTGCAAACGCTGTACGTCACGACAGCGTGGAAAGAACTCAGTGCCGATCAGCGCACGCAGCAGCCGCTCGCGGGTGGACTGTTCTCTGTGCGTGTAGATACACCGGGTCTGCCGACCAACGAGTTCGCGCACTACCGCTGAAACGCAGCTTCGCCGCCGACGGCGCAGGCGCCCGCCCGGTTCCACCATATATATGAGTGCCCAATGCCGGCCCGCGGCTAGTGACATTTTGTCTGAGTATTGAAATACTGCTGCTCCCCGCTCTCGGAGGTCGGCATGGCACTCGGTCGGTTCCGACGCTGGACTGTAGTTCTCACGTCACTGCAAGCATTCGGCTTACCCGCCCTCTCCCTCGCCGCCGTGGAGGCAAAACGCGTGGACTTCGGCACGCTGCAAGATGGCTCCCGTGTAGAAGCGGCGGAGCTGTCCAACAGCGCCGGCATGTCGGTGCGCATCATCGCGTTGGGCGCTGCGATCCAGTCGCTCACCGTTCCCGATCGCAACGGCACGCGTGAGGACGTCGTACTCGGCTACGACTCGCCGCGCGACTACCTCGCGAAGCGGCAGTACTTCGGCGCAACGGTCGGCCGTTACGCCAACCGCATCGCGCGCGGCAAGTTCACGCTCGACGGCCACGAGTATCAACTCGAGACGAACGACGGACCGAATCACTTGCACGGTGGCTTGCACGGGCTCGATACGGTGCTGTGGACGATCGACAAGGTGACGAGCGGCCCCGTCGCGCGCGTCGAGCTTCGCTACGTGAGTCCGGACGGTGCCGGCGGCTATCCGGGCAACCTGACGGTCACAGCAACTTACATGCTGAACGAGCGCAATGAGCTGGCAATGGAATACCGCGCGCGCACGGACAAGCCGACGATCGTCAACATCACCAATCACTCATTCTTCAACCTCGCCGGCAAAGGCGATGTGCTCGGGCATCGGCTCAAGCTGTTCGCCGACAGCTTCACGCCGGTCGATGCGACATTGATCCCGACGGGCGAACGCCGCAGCGTCGCCAACACGCCGTTCGACTTTCGACAAGCGCGCGCGATCGGCGAGCAGATTCGCAATGGCAAGGACGAACAGCTGCGCATCGGCCGCGGCTACGATCACAACTTCGTGATCTCCGGTGAGCCGAGCCCGCAGGGGTTTCGGTTGGCTGCGTCGCTGGAAGATCCCGTGTCCGGCCGCGTCCTGGAAGTGCTCACGACCGCACCGGCCGTGCAGTTTTACTCCGGCAATTTTCTCGACGGCACCGTCGTCGGCAAAGGCGGCCGGATCTATCGTCAAGGAGATGCGCTGTGCCTGGAGCCGCAGGTATTCCCGGACGCGCCGAACCATCCTGATTTTCCCAGCGCGCGGGTCGATCCCGGCCACGAGTACGTCCACCGAATGGTCTTCCGCTTCTCGGTTTCACGCCCATGACTGACACGAAGCCTGCTGCACGGCGCCTGCGCTCGCGCGCCTGGTTCGACGATCCCGCCAACGTCGACATGACTGCGCTCTACCTGGAGCGCTACATGAACTTCGGGCTGTCGCTCGCGGAGCTGCAGTCGGGCAAGCCGATCATCGGCATCGCGCAGACTGGCAGCGATCTGTCGCCGTGCAATCGTCATCACCTCGTGCTGGCCGAGCGCGTGCGCGAAGGCGTGCGCGAGGCTGGCGGCATCGTGCTGGAATTTCCGGTGCATCCGATCCAGGAAACCGGCAAGCGGCCGACCGCAGCGCTGGATCGCAACCTTGCTTATCTCGGGCTGGTCGAGGTGCTGTTCGGCTATCCGCTCGACGGGGTCGTGTTGACGATCGGCTGCGACAAGACCACACCGGCGTGCCTGATGGCCGCGGCGACGGTGAATCTGCCGGCGATCGCGTTGTCGGTCGGTCCGATGCTCAACGGTTGGTACAACGGCCAGCGCACGGGTTCGGGAACGATCGTGTGGCGCGCGCGCGAGATGCTCGCAGCCGGCGAGATCGACGAGCAGGGATTCATCAAGCTGGTCGCGTCGTCGGCGCCTTCGACTGGCTACTGCAACACGATGGGCACGGCGACGACGATGAACAGCCTGACCGAAGCGCTCGGCATGTCGCTGCCGGGATCGGCCGCCATTCCTGCGCCGCTGCGCGATCGCCAGGAAGCTGCTTATCTCACCGGCAAGCAGATCGTCGAGATGGTCGCGGCCGATCGCAAGCCGTCCGACATTCTGACGCGCGAGGCGTTCATCAACGCGATCCGCGTCAACTCCGCGATCGGCGGTTCCACCAACGCACCGATTCATCTCAACGCGCTCGCGCGGCACATTGGCGTCGAGCTGACGCTGGATGATTGGCAAACGTATGGCGAAGACATTCCGCTGCTGGTGAATCTGCAACCCGCCGGCGAGTATCTCGGCGAGGACTACTACCGCGCGGGCGGCGTCCCGGCCGTGATGTCGGAGCTCATGCGGCAGAAACTGATCCACGAAGCGGCGCTGACGGTGAACGGTCGCACGATCGGCGAGAACTGCCGGGACGCGAGTATTCTCAATACCGAAGTCATCCGGCCGTTCGAGCGGCCGCTCAAGCAGAAGGCCGGCTTTACCGTCCTGAGCGGCAACCTGTTCGATGCCGCGATCATGAAGCTCAGCGTCATCTCCGACGATTTCCGCGCGCGCTATCTCTCGAACCCTGCCGATCCGCTCGCGTTCGAAGGACGCGCCGTCGTGTTCGACGGACCGGAGGACTATCACGCCCGCATCGACGATCCGGCGCTCGGGATCGACGAACGAACATTGCTGTTCATGCGCGGCACTGGACCGATCGGCTATCCCGGCGCTGCAGAAGTCGTGAATATGCGGCCGCCGGCAGCGCTCATCAAAGCGGGCATGCATCACTTGCCGTGTATCGGCGATGGGCGGCAGTCGGGGACTTCGGGATCGCCGTCGATTCTCAACGCGTCGCCGGAGGCTGCGGCCGGTGGCGGACTTGCACTGTTGCGCACCGGCGATCGCGTGCGCATCGATTTGCAGCGCGGCGAAGCGAACATCCTGATCAGCGATGAAGAATTGCAGAAGCGGCGCCGCGAGCTGGAGCAGGCCGGAGGATATCCGGTGCCGGCGAACCAGACGCCGTGGCAGGAGATTCAGCGGGGGTGCGTGGGGCAGCTCGATACGGGGGCGGTGCTGGAGTCAGCGACGAAATATCAGCGACTGGCGCAGAAGATCGGGACGCCGCGGCACAATCATTGAGGTACTTCACGCACGGATTGTCGGGCTGAAAGCCCGACCTACAGGGCACGAACAGGGGTCGTAGCTGAGTCCGAGAGTGCGACCGGATTTCTCAGCGGCAGGCGAAACGGCTGTGCCGCGATCTCGAAGACATCGCCAACGCGCACCTGAACACCCGCCGCGAATGACAGAGTAGCAGTGCCGAAGAAGTGCACGTGGACGTCGCCGGGGCGGCGGAACAGCGCGTACTTGAAATGGTGGTGCTCGAGGTTTCTCAGCGAGTGCGACATGTTCGCTTCGCCGGTGAGGAACGGCATCTCCCAGAGCGTGCGACCGTCGCGCACGACGCGCGAAGTGCCTCGCACGTCGGGCGGCAACTTGCCGGTGAGCAGCTCGGGACCGAGCGCTGCCGGACGCAGCTTCGAGTGCGCGAGCCACAGATAGTTGCCGCGCTCCGTGACGTGATCTGAAAACTCATTCGCCAGACAAAAGCCGAGTCGCCGCGGCTGGCCACGATCGTCGATGAGATAGATGCCGGCGATTTCCGGCTCCTCGCTGCCGTCGAGCGCGAAGTCCGGCGACGGAATAGCTGCGCCCGGCGCGACGATGCTCGAACCGTCGCCCTTGTAGAACCACTCCGGCTGCACGCCGACTTCGCCATCGCGCGGCTTGCCGCCCTCCACGCCCATCAGGAACATGCGCATCGAATCCGTCGCGCTACCGGCTGCAGCCGCGCGATGCATCTTGTCGCGACCTTCGGCGGAGCCGAGATGCGTCAACCCGGTGCCGGTGAGATGCAGATGAGCACTGTCGGGATGATCGATCGGCGCGAGGATCCGCTGCTCGCTGAGCATCCGCTCGAGATCGATGCGCTCTGCTGATGCATGTTGCCGCGCCTGGGCTTCGAGCGTCGAGTCGCGCTCGACAGTCGCTCGCGCCAGCTCGTACGTACTCGCGAAGCCTTCGATGCGCCACGCATCACCATTGTCGTCAGCGGCGGCGACAATGCGTACGCCCTCTTTCGAACGCAACTGCAACAGGCGCAGGCTCATTTGTCAGCTCTTGGCTCGGGCT
The DNA here is from genome assembly GCA_035493235.1 of Steroidobacteraceae bacterium. Lineage (GTDB taxonomy): Bacteria > Pseudomonadota > Gammaproteobacteria > Steroidobacterales > Steroidobacteraceae > Steroidobacter. The sequence continues at coordinate 27,763 of DATJIP010000238.1, read as the reverse complement.
GCCCGATACTCGCCATCGAACCGATGCGGCAACGACTCCAGGGCTTCGCGACGCAGGGCATGCGGCAGCAGTGCATCCGGAAAGTCCTGGTAACACACCGGCCGCAGGAATCTCTCGATCGCGAGTGTGCCGACAGAGGTGCTGCGTCCATCGGAGGTTGCAGGGAAAGGTCCGCCGTGCACCATCGCGTGCGAGACCTCGACGCCGGTCGGCCAGCCGTTCGCGATCAAGCGGCCGGCCTTGCGTTCGATGATCGGTACCAGCCGCGCGGCGAGCGCGTGATCTCGAGCAGCGAGCTGCAGCGTCGCGGTCAGCTGCCCCTCCAAATGTTCGGCGACTTCGAACATCTCCGCTTCGCTCGCACACCGCACGATGACCGACGAGGCGCCGAAGACTTCGTTCATCACGTCTGCATGCTGCAGCAGATCTCGCGCACGGACTGAGAACAGCGCTCCGCGGCCGCAGTACTTGCCCTGCGACTCTGCACCGCGCGCCAGCAGTGTCACCTTGTCGTGGTCCAGCAAGTGCTGAACACCTTTTTCATAGGCCGCGTGAATGCCAGCGGTCAGCATGACGCCCGGCGCCACCTGTCCAAGCGCAGCCCCTGCGGCAGCGATGAATCGTTCGAGCTCGGGGCTTTCGAGCGCAATCGCGAGCCCGGGATTCGTGCAGAACTGCCCGACGCCCAACGTCAGCGAGCCGACGAAGTCCTGACCGAGTTTTTCCGCCCGCTCGGCCATCGCAGCAGGCAGCAGGAATACTGGATTGATGCTGCTCATCTCCGCGTACACGGGAATCGGCTCGGGTCGCTCGCTCGCGATCTTCATCAGCGCGAGGCCACCAGCGCGCGAGCCAGTGAAGCCCACTGCTTTCACGCGCGGATGCGCAACCAACGAGGCACCGAGCGATCGTGAGTTGCCATTGAGCAGTGAGAACACCCCAGGCGGCAAATCGCACGCCTTCACCGCAGCGGTTATCGCCTGCGCGACCAGGTCGCTGGTGCCGGGATGCGCCGAATGACCTTTGACGATCACCGGACAACCGGCCGCGAGCGCCGCCGCGGTGTCGCCGCCCGCCACCGAGAAAGCCAAAGGAAAATTGCTGGCGCCGAACACGACGACCGGGCCGAGCGGCACCTTGCGTTGTCGCAGATCCGAACGCGGCAGCGGCTTGCGATCGGGCATCGCCGGATCCACGCGCAAGCCGAGCCAGCCGCCCTTGCGCAGCTCATCGGCAAACAATCGCAGCTGCCCCATCGTTCGGCCGCGCTCGCCCGTGAGGCGCGCGATCGGCAAGCCCGTCTCGGCGTGCCCGCGCTCGAGCAACTCGTCTCCTAGTGCCTGGATCCGATCGGCGATCGTTTCCAGAAAGCGCGCCCGCGCATCCAGCTCCAGAGCGCGGAATGGCTCAAAGGCAGACCACGCCAGCGCACACGCACGCTCCACCTCGGCATTGCCCGCCGCACTGAACGACGGCTGCAGGGACTCGCCGGTGGCCGCATTCACTGCCTGAAACGTTGCAGCCGTTGCAACCTGCTCGCCGCCGATGAACAACTTTCCCGAAACTGGCATCCGAATCTCCTTACGTTCAAACCTTCGTCTTGCCGGCGGCGCGCTTCCTGGCCGGCCGGCGCGCACTGGTTGTATCGAGCAGCGCCAGGTCCAGCAGCGCTGTCATAGCGCGTTGGGCGGCAGCCGGGTTCCCGGCTCGCACTGCTTCATAGACCCGCGCGTGATCCGGCACCGGATCGCGCGCCAGCTGCTGATGGCGCTGCTTGAAGATCGTGGTCCAGGTCACGGCCGCCGTGATGCCGCTGATCAGCGAGGCCACGAATGCATTGCCGCTTGCACGCAGCAAGGCCGCGTGAAAGTTCTGATCGTGGTCACGACCCTCCTCCACGGCCAGCGAATGCTGTTCCATCCCCTGCAGCGCTTGCGCCATGGCCGCCAGATCCGCCTCGGTCCGCCGCTCGGCGGCGAGCGCGGCAGCTTGCGGCTCGACTATACGCCGCAGCTCGAACAGGCCATTCACCAGCCGGTCGTCCGGCTCACGTTCGAAAATCCACGACAGCACGTCCGGATCGAGCAGATGCCAGCGCTCGGGCAGGCTGACCCGCGTGCCGACCTTCGGCCGGGACTCGACCAGTCCTTTGGCGGCAAGAATGCGCACCGCCTCGCGATACGCCGTGCGCGACACTTCGAGCCGGTCGCTGGCATCGATCTCGCCGTCGAGGATGTCTCCCGGGCGGGCGCGGCCGGAAACGATCCGCATACCCAGGTCGCGCGCGATGCTCCCGTGCAAGCGCAATGCCTTGCGGCGGGCTGCCGCCTCTGCCTTTGCCGACTTCTGCTTGCTCGCCATGCGCCCATAATAACTTAGACAATTAGGACTGGCGCGCGGCAGGAATAACTTAGACAATTGACCCAAGAAGAATCGAGAGGCCGCCCTGCATGACCGGAACAGCCGTTACCTTCTCGTCGCTGGACTGGACGATCGTCGCTCTGTACTTCGTCGCCAACACGGCCATCTGCGTGTGGTGCGCGCTGATGAAGGAACGGGACACCACCGACTACTTCCTCGCGAGCCGTAGCGCCGGCTGGTTCCTGATCGGCTCCTCGATCTTCGCTTCCAACATCGGCGCCGAGCATCTGATCGGGCTCGCCGGCTCTGGCGCGGACTCGGGCATGGCCTTCGCACACTGGGAGCTGCACTCCTACCTGGTGCTGGTGCTCGGCTGGGTGTTCGCACCGTTCTACCTGCGCGCCAACATCTTCACGACACCGGAATTTCTCGAGCGGCGCTACACACCGGCGACGCGTACCGTGCTGTCGCTGATCTTCTTCGTCAGCTACATCCTCACCAAGGCGTCGGTGACGATTTTCGCCGGCGCGTTCGCGATCCAGACCATCCTCGGTTATCAGTCCGTGCATCTGCCGGTGTTCGGCGAGGTGGATTTCTTCTGGTTCGCCGCGTTCGGCCTCGTCACCGTCACCGGCATCTTCGTCATCCTCGGCGGCATGAAATCGGTGCTGTGGACCGAAGCGATGCACGTGCCGGTGCTGCTCACCGGCTCGATCGTGCTGCTGATCGTGGGCCTGACGCAGATCGGCGGACTCGACGCTTTGCGCGCCGCCAATCCCGAAACGATTCACCTGTGGCGACCGCTGTCGACCACGCCCGCGACGCAGGGCTTTCCGAGCTTCCTGTTCGATCCGAGCAGTACGCCATGGCTCGGCGTGCTGCTGACGTCGCCGATCATTGGCCTGTGGTACTGGTGTACGGATCAATACATCGTGCAGCGGGTGCTTACCGCCAAAGATCTGCGCGAAGCGCGTCGAGGCACGATGTTCGCCGGCTACCTCAAGCTGGCGCCCGTCTTCATCTTCCTGCTGCCCGGCATGATCGCCGTCGCGCTGTTCAAACAGGGTGTGCCGGGCTTCGAGTCCATCGGCACGAATCCGCAGGGCGCTTTCCCGGTGCTGGTCTCGAACTTGCTGCCGGTCGGACTGCGAGGACTGGTGCTTGCGGGCATGCTCTCAGCGTTGATGAGTGCGCTCGCTTCGCTGTTCAACTCGACAGCAACACTGTTCACCGTCGACTTCTACAAGCGCCTGCGTCCGCAATCGAGCGAGCGACATCTCGTGTACGTCGGCCGCCTCGCCACTGCGGTGGTGATCCTGCTAGGCATGGCGTGGATTCCGTTCCTGCAGGATCTCGGTAGGGGTCAGCTCTACACCTATCTGCAGCTGGTGCAGTCGCTGCTCGCGCCGTCGATCGCGGCGGTCTTCATGCTCGGCATCTTCTCGCGCGGTGTCACGCCGCATTCCGGCCTGATCGGCATCGTCAGCGGCTTTCTCATCGGCATGCTGCGTCTGGTACTGCAAGCGACGCACGAGATGTATCACGTCGAGTGGCCGGGCATCGTGCAGGCCTTCGTCGACATCAACTGGCTGTACTTCAGCTTCCTGCTGTTCGTGTTCACCTGCGTGCTGATTTTCGCGGTCAGCGCCGTCACGCCGAAGGCCCCGCCCGAGCAGCTCGCGGGCCTGACCTACGGTTCGGTCACGCCAGAGCAGAATGCCGCCACGCGGGCGAGTTTCGGATTCTGGGAGATCTTTCACACTGGCGTGATCCTCGCGATCATCGCCGGCATCTACATCTACTTCTGGTAGCTCTCTGCCCGGTCCGGGGAGCCAATTCTTAGGTCAAGTTCACGCACGCCGGCGGCCCGGTCCGCTACTATTGCCACCCCTTCAAGGCAATGGCTGTGCGTCCTTGTCAGTGCTGACCTCGCCAATCGCCCGTTGGATGCGCCTCGCGTCGGCCTTGGTCATGCTCGCGCTGGGCATCGCGGCAGCGCACGCCGCGAGCGATCTGCATCCCGCGCAGGCACTGGTCGATCGAGCCTGGGCCGCGGCACGCACCGATCCCGACGCCAGCAGCCGCGACGCTTACGCGGCACTGGAAATCCTGGGCCGCCAGCCCGACGTCGACCTGGAAATCCGCGCCCGCCTGCTGTTGTGCGACCACCTTTCGGAGCGAGACCAGGCAGCCGCGGAGCAGCAAGTGGGACGAGCTAGCGATTTGCTGGCGAAAGCCACGCGCCCCGGCCTGCGCGCTGGCGTGCTCACTTGCCAGGGCACGATTCGCGAAACCGCCGGCGACAATGCGCAGGCCCGCAGCCTCTACGAACAAGCGGTGCAAGTCGCTACCGAGACTTCCGACAACGAGATGCTGGCCGGCGCCTTGTTTTCGCGCGGCTACCTGCGAGGTCTGCAAGGTCAGTACGCCGCCGGTCTCGCCGACCTCAAAAAGGCTGAGTCGACCTTCGAAGACATCAACCTGCCCGACCACGCGCTGACGGCGCTCAACGCCATCGCCATCCTCTACAACCGGATGGGCGACTATGCGCAGGCCATACATATCTACGACCGCGCGTTGAAGGCGCAGCGCGAAGCAGGCATGCGTCGCGAGCAAGCGGTCACGCTGCACAACCTCGGGCGCGCCAACGAAAACCTCGCCGAATGGGATGCGGCAGATAAAGCGTTCCAGGAGTCGCTGGCAATCAGCCGGGAATTGACCTACGCACGCGGCGAGGCCTATGCGTTGCGCGGACTCGGCGCAGTCGCCAATGCCAGGGGCGATCCGCAAGGAGCATTGACGACGCTGGAGCGTGCGAGCGCCTTGCAGCGGCAAACTCCCGACGCGCGCCTCCATGCGCAGATCCAACTCGCACGGGGCATCGCGCTACACAAGCTGCGACGACTGCCGGCAAGTGTCGACGCGTTGGAAGAGGCGCTCGCAGTTTTTCGTCAGGCCGACTCGCTCACCGAGCTTCGCGTTACACATGCCGAGCTGTCTTCGGCGCTCGCTGACATGGGCAACTGGCGCGATGCCTACGCGCATCTCGCGAGCTCGATGGAAACGGCCGAGCGGCAGTTCCGCAATCAGATCGATCAGCGCTTCACCACACTCAAGGTCGAGTTCGACACCGCGAGCAAGGAAAAGGAAAACGTGCTGCTGGTGCGCGAAAACGAAGCGAATCAGAAGGCGCTGGAGCAGGAGCGGCGCGCCCGCAGCCTGCAGCGGGCGGTAATTGTGCTGACCGTGGTGCTCGCTGCGCTGCTCGCGACTCTCGCGATCCATCAATGGCGAACCACGCGGCGCATGCGCACGCTGGCCATGACCGATGAGCTCACCGGCGTGCCGAATCGTCGTGCTCTGCTGACGCGCCTCGCACCGCTCGTCGAGGAACCGAAGGAGCGCATGCACACGATGCTCATCATCGACATCGATCACTTCAAGAGCATCAACGACCAGTTCGGCCATCCGGAAGGCGACGAAGCCCTGAAGCTCGTTGCGGCGACTCTGCGCGGCGAGGTGCGTGAGCCCGCCTTCATCGGCCGCCTCGGCGGCGAAGAGTTCGCAGTCGTCGTACCGGATTCAGATGCCGAGGCGGGCCGACAGCTCGCGGAACGATTCCGCGAGAGCGTCATGAAGATCGACACGAGCCGCTGGCTCGCTGACCGCCGGCTCACCGTCAGTATCGGCCTGACGATATCGAAGGCGGCCGGCGACACTCCGAGTCACATGCTGCAGCGTGCGGACGCCGCGCTGTACGAAGCCAAGCGCGCCGGCCGCAACTGCGTCAGACAGCAGCTGCCCCAGCCTGAGGCTGCTGCGGCGGAGGTGGCGGGTCCGTCCGGCGTCGGCGCTCCTGCCGCTGCTCGCTCTTGATCGAGCCGGTAATGTCGCACATGAACCCGGTGACGACCTCGATCGCGTCGTCGACGGTCATGATGCCGACCAACGCACCGCGAGTGTCGACGACCGGCGCCCGGCGAAATCCCGCCAGCCGCAAGCCCTGAAGCAGATCGCTGAGATCGTCGCCTTCGTTCGCCGTGAGCGGCTGACGACTCATGATGTCATCGACCGTGACGGCATAGGGATCGACGTCACGCGCCATCACGCCAAGTACCAGATCGCGATCCGTCAGCACGCCGATGGGCTTGCGCAGCACGTCGCCTTCACGATGCACGACCAGAAATCCGACGTGATGCGTACGCATCAGCTTGGCGGCATCCGCCGCGTCGGCACTCGACGCGATCGCGACCACACACTCGTTGCAATACTCTCCGACTTTCATGACACGTGCTCCGCTTTATCCCGAACCAACAATACAGGGACCGTCGAGGCGCGCAGGACGAGCTCCGCATCGCTGCCCATAGCCAGTCGCTCGAGGCCGCGCCGCCCGTGCGTGCCCATGACGATGAGGTCGGCCGACCACTGCCGCGCATGCTTCACTATCTCATCGGCCACGCGGCCGCCCAGCGTTTCGACCAGCATCGGCTCGCATGGCACGTCGGCACGCCGCACTACCGTGGAGGTCTGCTCGAGGACCTTGATGCCCGACTGGCGCAGCGACTGCACGATCGAATCGTAGTAAACGGACGGCACGACGTCACCGGTCATGAGCAGCTCGTTGACGACGTGCACCAGCATCAATCGTCCGCCGCCGCTCTTGGCAACTTTGATGGCCTCATCCAGACCTCGCAACGAGGTCGGACTGCCGTCCACTGCAACGAGAATTCTCTGGTACATGGTGACCTCCGTCATCGATATGCTGGCAGCATCGCATGCGCGGCGCAGCCGTGAGAATTCCGGGTCGATTACGTGGTAGACCGGAGCACGCTCAGGGCGTGCGGCAGATCCCTGCAGAAGTTGTCGCGCCCCAGCAAATCGAGCAGCCCTGCCTTGTCCAGCTTACCCGCGACCCGCTCGTTGGCGCCGGTGATCATCACGCGCACCTTGCGGCGATGCAGATCGCGGACGACTTCCTCCAGCGTCTGCAGCCCGGTGATGTCGATGAAGGGCACCCATCGCAATCGCAGAATCACGACGTCCGCGGGCGGCGCGCGACGAACCATGCGGACGAAGTGCCGCGCCTCGCTCATGTTCCATGCGACGACGAACAGAATCGCGGCGAGCGCAGCCAGCGGTACGTGCACGGCGAGCGGCGCGAGAAACAGGATGATCAGCACGAGGGTAATCGCGTGAACGACGCCGGCGAGCGGACTAGTGCCGCCGTTGCGCACGTTCGTCGCCGTCCTTGCGATGGCGCCGGTCGCGGCAAAGCCGCCGAACAACGGCGTGAGGATGTTGGCGACGCCCTGCCCGATCAACTCCTGATTCGAGTCATGGCGCGTGCCTGCCATACCGTCCGCGACGACTGCCGATAGCAGTGACTCGATCGCGCCGAGCATGGCAATCGCGAATGCCGGACCGATGAGCTCGATGACCCGCGCGGCGGTCACATGAGGGATGTGCAACGACGGCAGACCGGCAGGAATGCCGCCGAACGTGCTGCCGATGGTTGCGACGCCTGGATAGTGCATCGTCGCCTGAATGACAGTCGCGACGAGCAAGCCCATCAGCGGACCCGGCACTCGCTTCAGCAGCGGCAACCGCGGCGTGACGACTACGACGACCAGCGCCAACGTGGCGAGCGCCGTGGTGGCAAGGTGGAATTGCGGAAAGACCTGCAACAGGTGCCAGAGCTTTTCGTGGAAGTGCTGCCCGTCACGGCAGGCAGCCCGAAGAAGTCCTGCCACTCGTTGGTCCAGATGATCACCGCGCTGCCGGCGGTGAATCCCGCGATCACCGGGTCGGGAATGAACTTGATGATGGCGCCGAGGCGCGCAATTCCCAGCAGCAGCAGGATCACGCCGGCCAGCAGAGTCGCGATCTGCAGGCCGTCGACGCCGTATCGAGCAGTGATGCCTGCGAGAATGACGACGAAGGCGCCGGTCGGACCCGCGATCTGCACCCGACTGCCGCCGAACAGCGAAACCACCACGCTGGCGACGATCGCCGTGTTGAGCCCCTGCTCCGGCTTGGCGCCCTAGGCAATCGCGAAGGCCATCGCCAGCGGCAGCGCCACGACACCGACGACGAGTCCGGCGACGATGTTACGCAGCCACTGTGACCGGCTCAGCAGGCCGGCACCGCGCGCCTCGAGCAATGCAATCATCAGGAAATCCAGCGACCGAAGAAGACTGCGACCCCGAACAGGTAGATCGACCCGAAGATGAGTTTATTGTAGCGAGCCAGCCATTGCGGCAGATAGATGTCGAAGTTGTCGCGACGATCCGTCGTGTAGCGCGCAGCGACCGCCGTGAGCGGGCAGTGCCCGCCATTCGCGATCAGCACGAGCACTTCGATCAGCACCACAAGGATCAGCGCGACGGCCTGCCGATCGCGACCGAGCCACGCGAGCGGCGGAATGGCGACGATACACGCGGCGAACAACGCCCAGATAACGGTGTGCGCTACCTTTACTCGACGCAGCGACGTTGCCGCAGGAGTCATGCGTGCAGCGTTTCGATCTGGATGTGCGCGATGCGCTCGAACAATCTTCGCCTGTCGAGGTCCGGCCACCAGTCGTAGAGGAAGATCTCGACCGGTTTCCACATCGCCACCCAGCCCAGTATGAGCAGACCCTCGGACAGAATGGCATCGCCCGGCTCGACGTTTGCCAGGAGCAGCTGACGCACCGACAAGCAGACGGCCAGGAAGGTCAGCCCGATCAGCAGGCTAATCGAGCCGCGGACCAGCAGCAGCCGGAGTTGCCCGCGTGCATGACGGGAGCGACCGGCAAAATAGTTGCGTATGGCCACCACGGCTCCGCAGGCCTCATCGTCTGTCGTTCCGGACGGCAGTTGCAACACCAGTCGGGTCGGCGCGGCGCCGATCTCGCGCACGGCGCTGACGATGTACTCCTCTGCGGCGGGATCGAGATCCTTCTCGTGAAACGGTGCGGGATCGAGAGTGTTGAACAGCTGCTTCAGCTCGCGCAGCGTTATCTCTATGAGGCAAACGCCGCCGTCGCGCCGGTACATGCGACTTGCAGACTCTAGAACGGCAGCGCCGACGCGAAGTCCGGCGGCTTGACGATCACCGCATCGCACGGCAGGTGCTCGAGTACATCTTCGGCCGTGCTGCCGATGAAGATGCGCTCGAGTCCGCTGCGCGAAATGGCTCCCATCGCGACGATGTCGGCACGCAGCTCGCCGGCCGCACGCGGCAGAACTGCCGCTGGCCCACCAACTTCTACGTGCACGTTGGTCGGATCGACTCGATACTCGGAAACGAGGCTTTTCAGTGTCGCGCGAGCCCGCTCTTCGTCGCGAACAAGATCTTCCGCCGACACTGTGATTGCCATCGGCGGGCTGCCCGCTGTTGCCGCAGCGACGATTGCAGCCGGCAGATAGACGTGCAGCAGGTGCAGCTCACCGCCCAGCCGCTTCGCCAGCAGCGCAGCGTGATCGACGATGCGATTGTCGAGCACCGCCGGCTTGTCGTTCGCATGTCCCGGGTCGACTGCTGCGCAGATCTTCGGCACGCTCGCCCACGGATAAGGCTTGACCAGCAACAGCGGCACCGGACAGGCGCGGATGAGCTGCCAATCCGTGTTGGTCAGCAGCGTGCGCTTGAGCAACGAATGGTGATGCGTGTCTTTCACTACGAGATCTGCCGTCGTGCGACGGGCGCGATCGATCAGCGCAACGTGCAGCGGATCGGCGCACTCCACTTCAGTCGTGACGTCGACCCCGCGCGCACGAACTGGCCTGGCGAGATCTTCGAGCAGTGCCTTGAGATTTACGAGGAGCGGCTCATCCACGCGCTTGCCAGCGTGCGCAGCCGCGCGCACCTCGCGCGATGCCTTGGTATCGCAGATGTACAACTCCAGGCGCGCACCCAGCTTCTGTGCAAGCAGCGCGGCCTTGTCGACGGCGGGATGCTTCCCCGTCGTCGGGTCGACGATGACGAGGATGTTGTTGATCGCGTTCATGGCTCTGTCCTCTCAATCGCGCAACTTGCCGTCGTCACGCAGCTTGGCTCGATCCTTGACGGGACCGCGCAGCCGCGAGAGGTAGTCAGCGACGGCAGTCATTTCTTCTGTGTCGAGACTGTCGATAAAACGCACCAGGTCCGCATCGACGTTGAGTCGATGGGACGCAGACAATGCGCGCATCTCGCGCACCAGATACGAATAGTGCTGATCGCGCAGCGATGGCACGAATCCGTCATCGTCGCCGCGCGCGTCCTCCGCGTGACATGAAGCGCACTGCTCATGAAAGACGGCTTCGCCGAGCTCCACGCCTCTACCGTCCGCGGTCTCCGGAAGCTGCAATGGCGGCAGGTGACTGAGATAGGCAGCGATATCGGCCAACGTCTGCGGCTCGCTGAGCGACGACCTGGCGACCACTGCGTGCATCTCCGGACTTTCGCGCTCCAACTCCGTGAAGTCTGCGAGCTGCTTGATCAGATAGGCCTCACGCTGCGCGGCGAGAGCGGGAACCACGTTGCGCGGATCGCCAATGGCACCCTGGCCGTGACAGCGGGCGCAGTTTTGCAGGTACAGGGCTGCTCCGTGCGACGCATTCGGCTCCAGCTGCAGCGCGTTACGAACGAGCTGATCGACGCGGGTTGGCGAGGCGATAGCAGCCGTAGCGCAGAAGAGCACCGCAGTACCCGCTGCAACTCGCGCCATTCGACCGAGACTGTTCATGGCTGCAGTCTCCTTCTGGTGCCCACGAGCAGGTATGGGGGGATCCGCGTAAAGCGGCCGCGTTATCCCGGAGGTCTTTGGGCTGTCGTGCTGAGTTCGGCGATCGCGTCCACCAGCGCCGTGGTATCCACGGGCTTGCCGAGGAAGTGACACGCCGCGACCGGGGACTTGATCGACCGCAGCACCGACGGCAGATCGCCGCTCAGCACGACGCCCGGAACGTCATAGCCCGCGCGCTCCCGCAGACGCAGCAGCATGTCGAGACCCGTACTCTTGCCGTCGAGGTGATAGTCGGCGATCAGCACGTCGCCGGGTGCCAGGCGCTCGAGCAGCACCTCTGCCTCCGCGACGGTGCGAGCGCTCAACGTTTCGTGGCCTTCCAGCTTCAGGAACAGCTCGGTCGCGATGCGAACGCCATCGTTGTCTTCGACCAGGAACAGCCGCGCCTTGCGTGGAGCGCTGGCGGCAACCTGCTCGGGCGCCGGCTCGACGCTGGCAACTCCGGAGGCAACTCGATACTTGTTGGGGATGCGCAGGATTGCCTGCGTCCCCTCGCCCACCCTGGAGTGGATCCTGATTGCGAATCCAAGCAGCCGCGCCACCTCCTTCACGATCGCCAGCCCCAACCCCACGCCCATGCGCTTGGTGCCGTGCGTGTCGACCTGGTAGTACTCGTCGAAGATCCGCTCGAGCTTGTCGGCGGGAATGCCGATGCCGGAGTCCTCGACGGAGATGACGACGCCGTCCGCTTCGGTCGCGCACTTCACGCGCACCCAACCGCGATCGGTGTACTTCAATGCGTTGCCGAGCAGGTTCTGCAACAGCTGATAGAACAAGGTCCGGTCGGTCGACAGGACGATGCGCGGTGCTTCGACCTGCAGATCGAGCTCGCGCGCGCGGGCGATCGAGGAGAACTCCGAGCGCAACTCCCCGAAGATTTCCGCCAGCGAGACCTCGACGCTGACGGGCTCGATCGCGCCGGATTCCAGGCGGCTGATATCGAGCAGTGCGTTCAAGAGGCGCGTCATGCTCTCGATGGCCTGCCGCTGCTGCTGCAGCAGTTCGCGCACCTGCGCATCCGGCAAGAACTTCATCATCGAAGCATTGAGCAGCTGGATCGTCTGCATCGGCTGCCGCAGGTCATGACTGGCCGTCGCGAGGAACCGGCTCTTCGCACGATTGGCGCGCTCGGCTTCCTTACGCGCCGCGACCAGTTCCTCGCTGGCGAGCCTGCGCTGCGTGGTATCGCGAATGGCGGCAGCGATGAACAGCTTGCCGCCGATGCGGAACGGAGCGAGGCGGATGCCTGCCGAGAACTCGCTGCCATCGGCGCGCAAGGCGAACAGATCGGCAATGCGGGCACCCATCTCCCGACTGTGCGGGTTGCGCATGAAACCGGCCGTGTGCCGGACATGATTCGCGCGCAGCCGCTCGGGGATCAGCAGGTCGAGCGGTTTGCCGACCAGGGATTCCGGTGCGTGGCCGAACAGCTCCCGGACGGTCTCGTTCGCAAAGCGGATCCGATTGGCGTCGTCGATGACGATCAGCGCATCGGGGGCAAATTGCAGCAGGTGCTCGGTGATTTCGCGCAGCTCGTCCACGGTTTCAAGTATGCATGGCTCGCTACGGCCGGTCGACGGACGTAAGATCGCCGCCGACAGGCGGGTTGTCTCTACGGGACGGGCACAGGTCTCTGCGTGGAATTCGCGGGTGTGGTTCGGGCCGGCCTCGGGCAGGCTGGCACCATGAGCACCCCTCTCAAAGTGATGACGGGCAAGCAGATGCAGGATTCCAGGGTATTGCTCGAACAGCTGCTCCAGGTCGCACGCATGTCCGCGCTGGAGGAGATGGCGAGCGGAATCGCGCACGAGCTGAATCAACCGATCGGCGCGATCACGACGTTTGCGCAGGCGGGTCAACGCATGCTCGAACGTCCTCAGCCCATGGTCGGCGAAGCAGCCGAAGTCATGCGGCACATCAGCAACGAGGCCCTGAATGCCGGTGAAGGGATCCGGCGGATTCGCAGCCTGTTCCACGGCCATCATGCCGAGCGCACCGACTGCAACCTGGCAGACGTGGTCGCCGAGCTCATGCCCGTGCTCGAGCTGCTCGCAGTTCGAAGCGGCGCAACGCTGCAGTTCCCGTCGCAGCGTGCTCTGCCGTCAGTCGCGATCGACCGGTTGCGTATTCAGCATGTACTGTTTGCGCTGGTTCAGAACGCGCTCGAAGCACCGACGCGCAACGGCGAAACGCCGCAGGTGCGCATCGACGTCAGCAGCGATCGATACAATGTGCGCGTGACCGTCGAGGACAGCGGCCTGGGAATTCCAGACGAGGCTCGCGAACAGCTGTTCCGCCCGTTCTTCACCACCAAGACCCACGGCACAGGACTGGGACTCGCATCGAGCCGCGCCGTCGCGGAATCGCACGAAGGCTCCCTGGACGTGGAGAATGTTGCGGGTGGCGGCACTCGCTTCTGCCTGCGTCTCCCCGCTTCGGCCAAGGCAGAGGAAGGCGACGCATGACGAAAGACAGCAAGCGCAAGCCTGTGATCTACATCGTGGATGACGACGATGGCATGCGCCGGGCGCTGACGGTTCTGATGACCACGGTCGGCTATCAACCCGAGGCATTCGCGCGGCCGGCCGAGTTCCTGTCGAAGTACGATGCGAATCAGGCGGGCTGCCTGGTGCTCGACGTGCGCATGCCGGAGATGAGCGGCCTCGAGGTGCAGCAGCAGCTGAATCGCAGTGGCGCGCTGATCCCGGTGATTCTGATCACGGGCCACGGCGACATCCCGATGGCCGTGCAAGCGATGAAGGACGGCGCATTCGACTTTCTGCAGAAGCCGTTCCGCGATCAGGAGCTGCTCGACCGGATCAACGCCGCGCTCAAGCAGGACGCACAGAATCGCGAGAGCGTCGATCGCCTTGCAGACCTGAGGCAACGAGCGGAGGCGCTCACGCCGCGCGAGCGCGAAGTCATGGGCCACGTCGTCGACGGCAAGGCGAACAAAGTCATTGCGATCGACCTCGGCCTGAGCGAGCGCACCGTGGAAATTCACCGCGCCAACGTCATGGAGAAGATGGCTGCGCGCTCGGTCGCGCACCTGGTGAAGATGCACCTGACTCTCGGCGGAGAGGCGTGATCTCGCGGGACATCACGAACAGGTGCTGCCCGGGATCGTAGCGCACGGTGAACCCGAGGCGTCTCGCGAGAGCGATCATCGGTTCATTGTCGGGTAGCACGAGGCCGATCAGCCGCCGGATGTGTTGCTCCCGCGCATAAGCGATGAGCTGCCGCAGCAGCAGGCCGCCAATGCCGGAGCGTTGCCACGCATCCGTGACGCTGATGCCCAGTTCCGCAGCACCGGCCTCATCCGTTTCGCAATAGCGTGCGACGCCGACAAAATGCTCGACTCCACCCTGCTGCACCGTGGCCACGAAGGCCATCCGCTGCCGATAGTCGATGTCCATGAGCTGGTCGAGCAGGTGGCGCGGCAGGAACTTCAGCGGCGTGAACAAGCGAAAATAACGCGAGCGCTCCGAAAGGCCATTGATATAGGCGATTTCGCGCTCGCGATCGTCCTGGCGCAGCGGCCGGATGCAGACAGTTGCCCCGAGGCGGCTGCGGGCGCGCGTCACCCATCTGGCTAGATCGCTTGCGTTCATAGCGCGACATTACGTTCGATCGCGTCGCACGACTCTCCGGAGTCCCCCTTAGAGCATCGTGCCGATTCCGAATAACCCGCCCGCGCGCGTGCGTCGACACTGGGCACCATGCAAACACTCCAGTTCGACGCTGCGACGCTACACCGCTACGACCGGCCCGGGCCTCGCTATACGTCATATCCCACGGCGCCGCACTTCGATGCGGAATTCACCGAGAAAATGCTTCGCGAGCACATCGCGCACAGCAACGCCTGGCCGCTGCCGCGCCAGCTGTCGCTGTACGTGCACGTGCCATTCTGCTTCAGCCCCTGCTTCTACTGCGGCTGCAATCGCATCATCACGCGCGACATCGGTCGTGCGCGTCCCTACCTCGAGCGCCTGCAGCGCGAAGTCGCGATGTACGGCGCGCTGTTCGATGACAATCGCGAAGTCGTGCAAGTACACCTCGGCGGCGGCACGCCGAACTTCATGCGGCCTGCCGACCTCGGCGTGCTGCTGCAGACCATAGGCGACAACTTCCGACTCAGCAGCAGCGCCGAGCGCGATTTCTCGATCGAGCTCGATCCGCGCCAGGTCCAGGCAGGCGACATAGCTGAGTACGCGCGCATCGGGTTCAACCGCGCGAGCCTGGGCGTGCAGGACTTCGATCCGGAAGTGCAGCGGGCGGTGAACCGCGTGCAGAGCGTAGAAGAAACGATGCGCGTCATCGACGCGTGCCGAACCGAGGGCTTCCGTTCGATCAATGTCGATCTGATCTACGGCCTGCCGAAGCAAACGATCGCCGGATTCTCGCGCACGCTCGACACGGTGCTCGCGAGCCGACCTGATCGCCTGGCGGTTTACAGCTACGCGCATCTCCCGACGATGTTCAAGGCGCAGCGTCAGATCGCCGACGCCGATCTACCCAGCAGAGAAACGAAGCTGGGTCTGCTCGCACTCGCGGTCAAGCAGCTCTCCGACGCCGGCTATCGCTACATCGGCATGGATCACTTCGCCTTGCCCGACGACGATCTCGCCGTCTCGCAGGTGCACGGCACGCTGCAGCGAAATTTCATGGGCTACACCACGCACGCGAACTGCGACCTGGTCGGGCTCGGCATGAGCGCGATCAGTCACATCGGCGACAGCTTCAGCCAGAACGCCCGCGATCTGCCCGGCTGGCAACGCGCCATCGACAACGGACGTCTGCCCGTCTGGCGCGGCCGCGAACTGCAGTTCGACGACGTGCTGCGCGGCGAAGTCATCCAGCAGCTCATGTGCCAGGGGCGCCTCGACATGCCTGAGATCGAGGCGCGCTTCGCGATCGACTTCCCGTCGTACTTCGCGACCGCGCTGGCGCAGCTGCGCCCGCTCGCTGTCGCTGGACTGGTCACGCTCACTTCTCGATCGATCACCGCGACTGCACGCGGACGCTTGCTGCTGCGCGTGATCGCAATGTGCTTCGACCGCTATCTCGACGCCGCGCCGCTGCCGGAGGCTCGTCCGCAGTTCTCGCGCGTCATCTGAGGAATTCCCAAAGTAGGACCACAAAAATGAGTACGCATAGAAAACTGTGGATAGGCCTGGGCGCCCTGCTGCTGGTGTCGTTCTCGGCGCTGTTGTGGGTCGGCAGCGAGATCCATCGCGTGATGCCGCCAATCCCGACCGCCGTGGTCACCGAGCACGGCAAGACGATCCTGACTCGCGCCGACATCGAGAAGGGCCGGCAAGTCTGGCAGTCGATCGGCGGTCAGCAACTCGGCTCGATCTGGGGTCACGGCAGTTACGTCGCACCCGACTGGACTGCGGACTGGCTGCATCGCGAAGCCACGGCGTGGCTCGACATCGAATCGCTGCGCCAGAACGCCGTGCCGTACAGCGGACTCGGCGAAGAGCAGCAGGCGTCGCTGGCGACGCTGCTCCAGCCGCGTCTGCGTGCAAACACGTATGACGAGGCCACCGGCAACATCGTCATCCCGACGGATCGTGCCGCTGCGATCGCGGCCGTTCAGCAACACTACACAGCGTTGTTCGGCGACGATCCGAAGCTGCACAACCTGCGTAAAGCCTATGCGATGAAGGAAGGCACGGTGCTCGATGCGGATAACCGCACAGCGTTGACTGCATTCATCTGGTGGACGTCATGGTCGGCAGTCACCAATCGACCGGGCAAGCAGATCAGCTACACCAACAACTGGCCGCACGATCCGCTCGTCGGCAACACGCCACCGTCGCATCTGCTGCTGTGGACAGTGTTCAGCGTCTTGTTCCTGATCGCGGGCATCGCGCTGCTCGGTTGGCATCACGCGAGGCAACGCGAAGAGGCGCCGCCTGCGCTGCCCGCCAACGATCCGCTGGCGATGATTCGGGTCACGCCTTCGATGCGCGCGACTGCAAAGTACTTCTGGCTCGTCATCGCGTTGTTCCTGACGCAGATCCTGCTCGGCGCCATCACCGCGCACTATCAGGTCGAAGGTCAGGAGGCGTATGGCTTCGCGCTCTCCAACATCCTGCCCTACTCGCTGAGTCGCACCTGGCACACGCAGCTCGCAGTGCTGTGGATCGCGACTGCGTGGCTCGGCATGGGCCTGTACATCGGTCCCGCGATCTCGGGCCATGAGCCGCGTTTCCAGCGGCTCGGCGTCAACTTTCTGTTCGTCTGTCTGCTGGTCATTGTCGTCGGCGCATTCACGGGACAATGGCTCGCGGTGATGCAGAAGCTCGGACTCGACCAAAACTTCTGGTTCGGCCACCAGGGTTGGGAGTACGTCGAC
This sequence comes from Steroidobacteraceae bacterium, assembly GCA_035493235.1. Classification (GTDB taxonomy): domain Bacteria; phylum Pseudomonadota; class Gammaproteobacteria; order Steroidobacterales; family Steroidobacteraceae; genus Steroidobacter. Next base: position 10,268 of record DATJIP010000238.1, on the reverse strand, counting down.
CTCGGCCGCTTCTGGCAGATCTTCCTGTTCATCGGCCTCGGTGTGTGGCTGACGCTCGTCGGCCGCGCGTTGTGGCCAGCCATCCGCAAAGGCGGTGAATCGAAGTCGATCATCGTGCTGCTGTTCCTCTCCACCATCTGCATCGGCCTGTTCTACGGCGCCGGGTTGATGTGGGGCGAGCACACGCACCTGTCGATGGTCGAATACTGGCGCTGGTGGGTCGTGCACCTGTGGGTTGAGGGCTTCTTCGAAGTCTTCGCGACCGCAGTGATCGCGTTCCTCTTCACGCGTCTCGGCCTGCTGCGGGTGAGCAGCGCCGTGACCGCGGTACTGTTCGCCACGATCGTGTTCCTGTCGGGTGGCGTACTCGGTACGTTGCATCACTTGTACTTCGCGGGCACGCCGACGGCGGTGATCGCGCTCGGCGCCAGCTTCTCGGCGCTCGAAGTGGTGCCGCTGGCGTTCATCGGCTTCGAGGCTTATCACACCTTCAAGCTCGGACAGGCCACGCCGTGGATGCAGCGCTATCGCTGGCCGATCATGTTCTTCACGGCGGTGGCGTTCTGGAATCTGGTTGGTGCCGGGCTGTTCGGCTTCCTGATCAACCCGCCGCTGCCGCTGTACTACATGCAGGGCCTCAACCTCACGCCGCTCCACGGCCACACTGCGCTGTTCGGCGTCTACGGGTTCCTGGGCATTGGGCTGATGCTGTTCTGCCTGCGCGGACTGCGACCGAACATCGCGTGGAACGAGCGCATCCTGAAGACCAGCTTCTGGGCGTTCAACATCGGGCTTGCCGCGATGGCACTGCTGACGCTGCTGCCGATCGGATTGATCCAGCTCACCGCTGCGATCGATCACGGCTACTGGTATGCGCGCTCTGCTGACCTGATGCAGAAGCCGATCATCCAGCTATTGGTCTGGTTGCGGGTGCCCGGCGACACGATCTTCAGCGTCGGTGCACTCGCCCTCGCGTGGTTCGTGTTCCGCCTGTGGGTGGCGCCGAAAGTGCCCGCGAACGTGCCCGGCAGCACGCAGCCGGTGGAGCGCTGACGATGGAGTCGCCCGTGCGCATGCTTGCAGCGGCGCCGCATCGCCTGTTGTTCTTCGTCGGCGCGAGCAACGTGCTGCTGGCGATGACCTGGTGGGCGCTGTGGCTGGTCGATGCGCGCTGGCAAGTGATCGGCTTGCCCCAGCCTGCCGTCCCGGCCGGCTGGCTGCACGCGATCATCATGCAGTACCAGGTGCTGCCGGCTTTCATGTTCGGCTTCCTGTTGACCGTGTTCCCGCGGTGGATGAGCCTGCCCGCACTGACGCGCGCGCATTACGTGCCGGTCGGTGTGGGTCTGCTCGCGGGGCAACTTTGTTCGCTCGCGGGATTGCTCGGCAGCCGGGTGTTGCTGGAGCTCGGAGCGGTGCTCACGACAACTTCGTGGACGATCGGCACGACGTTCCTGGTGTACCTCGTCTGTCTCGACAAGGCGCGAACGTGGCATGCCGTCAGCTGCGCGTTCGCGCTGGGCTTCGGCTTGCTCGGACTCGTGTCGTACATCCTGTTCCTGAAGAGCTCGGAGCCGCGCTTGCTGTTCGCCTCGATCAAGATCGGCAGCATCGCGGTGCTGCTGCCGATTTACTTCACCGTATGTCATCGCATGATTCCGTTCTTCGCGGGTATGGCGTTGCGCGGCTATCAAGCCTCTCGACCTCTCTGGGTGCTCGCGGCTCTGTGGCCGTTGTGGCTGCTCCACACCTGGCTCGAGCTGCGTCACGGCTACGCCTGGCTGTGGCTGCCTGATCTCGCGATCGGAATGCTCAGCGCACGGCTGCTGTGGTCGTGGTGGCCGCGCCGTTCGCAGATGCCCGCCCTGTTGCGCGTCCTGTTCATCGGCTTTGCATGGCTGCCGATAGCGTTCGCGCTCTATTCCATTCAGAGCCTGTGGTACGCCTCGACCAGCGACTTCGTGCTCGGCCGCGCGCCAGCGCACGCGCTGTTCATCGGCTTCTTCGGCAGCCTGCTGGTCGCCATGGTCACTCGCGTGACACAAGGTCACTCGGGTCGGCCGCTGGTCCTCGGCAACACCGCAGCCTTCGCGTTCGTCGTCGTGCAGGGAGTCGCGATCACCCGCGTCCTCGCCGAAGTGCTGCCGGATACCGTCGCCTGGCACGCGGTTGCCGGCATCGGCTGGATCGTCGCCTTCCTCCCCTGGGTGCTGCGTTCGGGCAGAATCTATCTCTCGCCGCGAATCGACGGGCAACCTGGCTGACTCGATGATCGAGTTCTATCCGCAGATCAAGGCCGTGCACATTGCGGCCGTCATACTGAGCGGTCTGCTGTTCCTGATGCGCGGGGGCGCCGTGCAACTCGGCGCCTCCTGGGCGATGGCGGCGCCGCTGCGTTATTTGAGCTACACGATCGACACCGTGCTGCTGACCGCGGCACTCATGCTCGCCACGATCATCCATCAGTTTCCGTTCGTGCAAGGCTGGCTGACGGCCAAAGTGCTGTTGCTGGTCGTCTATGTGGTGCTCGGCAGTTTTGCACTGAAGCGCGGCCGCACTCGCGCAGTGCGGACCTCCTGCTGGATTGCTGCTCTGCTCGTCTATCTGTTCATTTTCAGCATCGCCCGCGCTCATAACCCTCTCGGAATCATCGCGCTGTTGATGAGCTGAGCCGCCGCTGCGGCTGCCCCGGAACCGCATGGTGGATCCTCGTAGGGTGCGCGCAAGCTGCGTCCGCCAGACTGTGAATGCACCCTCGTCAGGACGTACGAAAAGTGAACAAACAACGGCTGGTTCTCCTTCTCGCATCCGTGGCAGCACTCGCACTCGCGGGCTGCAGCCGTGAGTCAGCACCGAAGGCTCCCGCCGCTGCTGCCGACACCGGCGGCTCGCGCCAGGGCGACTTCGGACCGCCGCAGGGCGAGCCGATTCACGCCGTGCTCACCAGTCCGCCGAACGTGCCGCCGCCGACGAAGCGCAACTATCCGGCGAAAGTCATCGTCGAGCTGGAAGTGAAGGAAGTCGACATGGAGATCGCCGAAGGCTCCACGTACACGTTCTGGACCTTCGGCGGCACGGTGCCCGGCAGCTTCGTGCGCGTGCGACAGGGCGACACGGTCGAGTTCCATCTCAAGAACCATCCCGACAGCAAGATGCCGCACAACATCGATCTGCACGGCGTCACCGGACCCGGAGGCGGTGCGGCCTCGAGCTTCACGGCTCCGGGGCACCAGTCGCAGTTCACGTTCAAGGCGCTCAATCAGGGCATCTATGTCTATCATTGCGCGACCGCGCCGGTGGGCATGCACGTCGCGAACGGCATGTACGGCCTCATCCTGGTCGAGCCGCCGGAAGGTCTGTCGCCGGTCGATCACGAGTACTACGTGATGCAGGGCGACTTCTACACCGTCGGCAAGTATCGCGAGAAAGGCCACCAGGCCTTCGACATGCAGAAGGCCATCGACGAGAACGCGACGTACGTGCTGTTCAATGGGTCCGAGTCGGCACTGACCGGCCCGCGTGCGCTCAAGGCCGACGTGGGCCAGCACATCCGCCTGTTCGTCGGCAACGGCGGACCGAATCTCATCTCGAGCTTCCACGTGATCGGCGAGATCTTCGATAGGGTGCAGCAGGAAGGCGGCACGCACCCCCAGGAGAACGTGCAGACGACGCTGATTCCCGCCGGCGGCGCCGCCATCGTCGAGTTCCACACCGAGGTGCCGGGCAACTACATCCTGGTCGATCACTCGATCTTCCGTGCGTTCAACAAGGGCGCGCTCGCCTTGCTCGAAGTGAAAGGCGATCCGCGCCCGGACATCTATTCGGGCAAGCAGGTCGACGAGATGTATCTCGGCGACAAGCTCGTCAGTCTCGCGCCGGTCGCTGCCGCTGCGAAGGCAAGCGTCTCCGGCACGCTGACTCGCGAGCAGCAGGCGCAGGCGGGCAGCGTGCTCTTCATGGGCACCTGCTCCACCTGCCATCAGCCGAACGGCGAAGGCCTCGCGAACGTGTTCCCGCCGCTCGCCAAGTCGGATCTGCTCGCGAAGACACCGCAGCGTGCGATCGAGATCGTGCTCAACGGGTTGACGGGACCGATCACCGTCAACGGCAACCAGTACAACTCGGTGATGCCGCCGATGAGCCAGCTCAACGACGACGAAGTGGCGAACATCCTGACCTACGTGCAGAGCAGCTGGGGCAACGACGGGCCGCAGGTCACTGCGAAGCAGGTCGCGGAGATTCGGGCGAAGACCAAGCGGCCTGAGGGCGCGGCGCACTGAGCGGAGGTGAAGTGAACGCAAGCACGCGACGCTGGCCGGCTGCAGTTCTCTGCGGGCTGCTGGCGTCGCAGGCGTTTGCAGAGGAGCCAGTGCTCGTCCGGGGCGGCAAGTTCGAGTCGGTGCTGCCGCCAGCAGTGGGCGTGAGAGAAGTCAGCGTCGCTGATTTCCATCTCGATCGCACGCCGGTGAGCAACGCGCAGTTCGCACAGTTCGTGCAGCAGCATCCAGAATGGCGCCGGGACCAAGTCGCTGCATTGTTCGCCGACACTGAATATCTCGCGCATTGGTCGTCACCCGTCGAACCCGGCGCGCAGATTCTCGATCAGCCCGTAGTCCGCGTGAGCTGGTTTGCGGCCAGCGCTTACTGCGAAGCGCGCGGCGGGCGCTTGCCGAGTTGGTACGAGTGGGAATACGCAGAGACGACCAACGCGACCGACGTCAGCCTGCACGACGTAACCTGGGAATGGGTCGACGACTTCGCCGGCATGCTGGTCGCCGGCGACAATCGCCAGCAGAGCGATCCGGACGCGCTGCGCTTCTGCGGTCCTGGCGGGCTGACGATGGAGCACAAGGAGAGGTACGAGACGCTGATGCGCGTAGCCCTGCTGTCGAGCATGCAGGCGCGCTATACCGGGCCCGCGATGGGCTTTCGCTGTGCTCAGTAGACTCTCGACGCTGCTGCTGTTGCTGATCGTGAGCATTGCCCACGGCGACGTCACCTATCCGCCGCAATCGATTTATCAGCTGGAAGCCGCGCTGACGAACCAATCAGGCGAACAGCACGAGCTCGATATCTACGCAGGACATCCAGTCCTGGTCACGATGTTCTACGGTTCCTGCCCCGCCGCCTGCCCACTGCTCATCGACACGCTATTCGCAGTCGAGCGCGCGGCACCGCCTGCGCAACGGGAGCGATTGCGGGTGCTGATGATCTCGATCGATCCGCAGCGTGATACGCCGCAAACCCTGCAAGAGCTCGCGCGTGTGCGACACATCGACCTGTCGCGCTGGACGCTTGCACGCACGGATGCGGCAACAACGCGTCGAATCGCCGCAGTCCTCAACGTGCAGTATCGGCAGCTGCCGAACGGCGACTTCAATCACTCCAGCATCATCACGGTGCTCTCGCCGAAGGGCGAGATCCTTGCGCACAGCTCAATGCTCGGCAAAGCGGACAGCGCTTTGCTCGAAGCTGAGCTGAAATCGCACCAGTTGGGTGACCGATGACTAAGATCCGCGCTTTGCTCGCCGACCTGGCTACGCCCTCGTGAGCGATCTGTTAGCGACCACCGGCATCAGCCGACGATAGAGCAGCATCGTTCCCAGCAGCCCGGCGAGCAGCAGGAGGATCAGCACGCTGCCTACCAGCAGTGCCGTGCCAACCCACGCGCTACCAGCACGTGATGCGGAATCGCTGACCTTCAGCAGGTCTCCGAGTATCCCTTTGCGCTGCGCATCGATCGCCGTGGTCGCCTGCTCGATTGCGGCCTGGCGTTCGCCGCTCACGATCTGCTGGACTTGCTCGAGCGATGCCCTGCGCTCCGTTTCAATGTGTCCAAACAGATCGTTGAGTGAGGCCGCGCGCTCATGGGCGATTTGCTGAGCCATTCCCGCGAGCATGGTGGAAACTTGCTCCATGATCGCCGACATCTGCTCGAGCTGCGCCTGAGTCTGCTGCGCTTCCTTGGTCGCCAGTGCGTTGCCGGTATAAACCTCGGCTTGCAAGCGCATGAGAAACGGTATGCGCTGTGCGAGGAACAGTGAGCGCTCCGCGAGCATGCGTGTCTGATCCATCTGCTGAGTCGCGGCGTGCAGCGAGTCGAACAGACCGCTATCCGATTCCACCGACGTGGACCCGCCACGCTTCACATCGGCGAGCCGGACGAACGCGACGGCGGCAGCGGACCTGCGTGATCCCTGGTAGGACAAGATGCGCTCGCGAAATGCAATGCGAGTCGGCTCGTTGACCCAACGCTCCGCAACCCGCCAGGCATCAGCATCGTTCTGCTCCAGCGCGCGTAACAGCCTCGCCTCGTAGCTGTCGGCTTCCTTGCCCATCGCGGCGTTTCGTTGCGCATCGGCTGTCAGCGTGGTGAAAGTGAGCAGGTCGCCGAGCGCATCGACGGCGTCCGGTTGCATCGCGATGGCAACGATCGAGGATGACAAGACCAGGCGCGTCGACATCTCGTCGCGCCGCGCTTCGGGTGTCGTGCCCGGACGGGCAAGATTGATCTCCGCAGCGATGCGCTGCATGGAAGTGTCCGCGAGAGCCATGACGCTGCTTTGCAGACTCTGCGCTTCGGCGCCGGTGACAATCGGACGCACCACTTGGTCGACCGGCTGTTTGGTCGTTTCGGATCGCGGCGACGACGAGCACCCCACTGCCAGCACGCACAGGATTGCTACATAGATTTTGTTATGCATTGTTATAGCCCCCCTCCCCATCGGTACTGCCAGGCGACGCCCAGCGCATCGAAGTCGCTACCCGTGCGCGTCGAGACGCCGGTGTTCGCGTAGATCTTAACTGAGTTGTTGCGATTGACCGGCAGCGACAGCGTCAAGCCGATTCGCGAGTTTTCCTTGAAGTCTCTGCTCTTCGCGCCGTCGACAATCGTGCGTCCGCCGCTGTAGTACGTCGCAAACAGCGCCAGCCACGCGCCGGAGCGGAAGCTGCGGATGCCGCCGCCCTGCACGGAATAGACCGGTTCCTGTTCGCGCGTACTGCCGCCAAGAAAGTCGTCGTTGTTCTCGTAGAACTGCGCCGCGCCGATCAGCTCGAGGATCCAAGGACCGAGTGCCTTCGAGGCACCGAGCTCGGGCTTGAGCGACCAGCGGTTGGCGCCGAGGTTGACCAGCCTCGTGTCGTCGTACTGTCCGACCGGAACCCAGGCGGTCAGGCTGGCGCCGATGATCAGGTCCTGTTGGTAGCCTCTGAAGTTCGGCAAATTCAGCGCCGGTGCACCGTGCAGGTTGATCGAGAAGCGGATGCGCGGGTCGCCCCAGCCGGTGATATCGCGCGTGCGCGGCTGGCCGGCGAAATCGGCCCGGCCCGACAGCGTCGAGTACGTGCCAACGGCGTCGACCTTCGCGGAATGACCCCACGCCGCGAAGGAATGCGCGTAGCCGAGCACGGCGCTGTGCACGTCGACATTCGCATTCTCGAGCGGGACCGATGGGTCGGCCGAGACACCGCCGGTCGAGTAGGCGTAGCCGCCAATAAGAAAGTTCAGGCCGACCGGCGCATTGGCATACAGCCGCGGCTCAAGGTCTTGTGCGTGCGACGCAGCCGCCGCGAGGAGCAACAGGATGCTGACGACGTACCGCCTCACCCCAGCTTGTTTAGTGGCGCGTCCACCGTTCGGCTATACGAGCAATGGGCAAGGTGGGTTTACATGTAACCCTATGGTCATGAAGCACTTGCGCGTGCTGGAGGCAGCGACGAAGTATCGCGAGCATTGCGTGTCGGCACTGACCCGCGCTGAATTCTCGTACCCCCTAGGGGGTATCCAATCCCCGCAGCCTGGGCGATAGCATTTCGACCCTCGCCAACAACGGGGATTTCGCAATGCTCATCAAACCTAGCTCTGTGGCTGTTGCTGCTGGTCTCACCGTCGCAGTGTGCTCAGCCGCGCTAGCCGGCAATCCGTTCAAGGATTTGACGACCACTGAAGGCGGCTATCACACGTGGGACTCGGACCTGATCAATGTCGACGCCGTGCCGCAGACCGGCCACGGCGTGTACGTCGCCGTGCTCGACACCGGCCTGGTGCCGAACTGGAAAGACTATTTCCCGAATGCGCGCGTCGCGACGCAGCTCGGTACGGGCTTCGACCAGCCCGTGACGTTCCGCTCGTCCTCCAGCAACAACCCCTGCGGGCTCGAAGTCGAAATCGGCAACCTGCAGCAGTCGACGTGGGTGGGCTCGACCGGCTCGACGCATGGCACGCACGTCACGAGCACGATTCTCGGCTACAGCTACCGCTCCAACTCCGACGCGGCGCAAGGATTCCCGCTGCCGCCGATCGTCGTGCGCGGAATCGCGCCGGACGTGACTGTCATCCCGGTGCGCGTGCTGTCCGACCACCAGATCCCGGCGTTGCCGAAGTGCACCGACCCGGGTCCGCAGCCCTCGCAGAACGCCGTGTTCGGCACTGATGGGCAGGTCGCTGCCGGCATCCGGTACGCGACCGATCTGAAGCGCGCCGGCTACAGCCCGATGGTCATCAACATGAGTCTGGGCGGCTCGGAGCTCGCGCAGATCGAAAAGGATGCGATCGACTATGCGATCGCGAACGGCGTCATCGTCGTCGCGGCCGCCGGCAACGACGGCGAAGCAGGCATGGGATTCCCCGGCGCGTATGCACCGGTGATCTCGGCCGGCGCGATCGGCTGGACGGGTGAGTGGCTGAAACCCACTGACCACCTGCCGCGCTATCGCATGTGGTGGCTGAAGGACGGCGATCACGTGCCGCCGCTGCTGCCCGGCACTGGCGAGGTTGCCGATCCCACTGTCGCATCGGACATCTACGTGACGGACTTCAGCAGTCGCGAGCTGCCGGGACAGCAACTCGATGTGCTGGCGCCGGGCTCGTGGGTGCGTGGCCCGTTCCCGGGAGACCCCGGCTTCAATCACCTGCCGTGGTGGTCGAATGGCATCGGCGACATCAAGGGCGGGCATAACTCGGGCAACTTCTTCTATGTCGGCGGCACGTCGATGGCGACGCCGCACACGTCCGCGCTCGCCGCGCTGATGCTGCAGAAGAATCCGAATCTCACGCAGGCACAGGTCGAGAGCATCATGAAGTCGACGGCGCTGCCGCTGGCGACCTCCGGCTCGCGCGCGATCTTCGATTTCGATCATGACGCGACGATCACGTGGGACACGGATTGCGGCGGCACGCCGTGCAACGCGGTCGGTGCAGGTGTCATTCAGGCGGATGCAGCGCTGAACGCAACGCCTTGAGCTGAGCAGACAAGCGCGCTCGTCGGTGGGCGAGCGCGCTTCTGCTTCGCATCGCACGAGGAGAACAGCTCGTCGCACCGGCTGGGCAACCCGCATGGGCCGTTCGCTACCATCGCGTAATGCGAACACGCCCAACGAGTGCATTGCTTCTGTTCATCGTCGCGTCACTAGCGACTCCCGATTACGCCTGGGCGCAGCAGCGCCCGCCGCTCGTGCAAACGGTGGATATCCTGATCCCGTCGCCGCCGAGGTCCGTCACGATCGCCAAGCAGCGGCATCTTGCTTACGAGCTGCACGTTACGAACTTCCGTCCTTACGACGTAGTGTTGACTCGCATCGAAATCATCGACGCGGTTCGCGGCAGCCGAGTTGCGCAGTTTCGCGATTCACAGCTGGCGGCAGTGCTCGGCCGGGTCGGCGCGCGAGTCGAGGGCGCTGAGCGCCAGACTATTCCCGCTGGCGGACGGACCGTCGCTTACTTTTGGCTGCCGGTGGCAGATGGCGTCGCAACCCCCACTCGGCTGCAGCACCGGATCGAACTCGATCTCATGCGACCGACCGGGCCATTGCACACATTCGTCACTGACGGCGGCTGCGGCGTAAGCAACGAGCAGCCGATGGTGTTGAACCCGCCACTACGCGGCGGACCTTGGGTCGCGTTGTACGACCCCACGATGCTGGGCGGCCATCGAACATCCGTGTACACGCTCGATGGCCGCGCACGCATTCCTGCTCGCTTCGCCATCGATTGGGTGAAGCTCGCAGAAGACGCGACGCACGCACGCGGCGACGACAAGAGCATTGCGAACTGGCACGGCGATGGCGCCGAGGTGCTCGCCGTCGCCGATGGCGTTGTCGCCGATGCGATCGACGACATGACGGAGAGCGAAACCTTGTCGCAAAACGAGGGGCCACTCGCTCTCGAAAACGCCAGCGGCAACTACGTGACGCTGGATCTGGGCCACGGGCACTACGCTTTCTATGAGCATCTCAAGCACGGCAGCATCACGGTGAAACGCGGCGAT
>DATJIP010000237.1:0-12373 GCA_035493235.1 Steroidobacteraceae bacterium | reverse complement strand
GCTTCGCTCATGACGGCCTGGATTATGCGGCGGCACCCCCATGCGGTCAAACAACGCCGCTCACGCCGGTGCTAACATAACGGCGAATGTTTCAGGTCACTTTTCCGGAAGTTGCGCGCGTACTGCAGTCGCTGCAGTCATCGGTAGCGGCGGCGGAAAGTCATGGCTGCCTGTGCGGCGCCTTCTGCACCGTCCAGCAGTATCCGGTCGAGAGCTGGCTCGATGAGCTGGTGCCGGATCTCGAAGAAGATCCCGCCGACGATCGCGCGACCCTGCGTCTGTTGTTCGCCGACACCGTCCGCGCTCTGCGGGGCGACGAGATGGAGTTCCAACTGCTGTTGCCCGACGACGACGCGCCGCTGGTGGAGCGGGCGATGGCGTTGTCGCAGTGGTGCCAGGGGTTCCTCTACGGCTTCGGCATCGGCGGTGCAGTGCCGCGCGACCGCCTCAGCGGCGAGGTCGAAGAAGTGTTGCGCGATCTCACGCACATCGGCCAGGCGTCGGTCGAGACCGGCGCCGATGCCGAAGAAGAGGAGCAGGCGTACGCCGAAATCGTCGAGTACGTGCGTGCCGGCGTGCAGCTGATCCATGACGAGCTCATCGAGCTGCGCGTCGAGGGCAGCAACACGCCGCCCGATCCTGGCCGCCTCAACTGACTAATTAGACTCGGACGCATGCGCAAAGACGAGTTCCGTCGCCGCCGCCGCCAGCTGATGAAGATGATGGGCAAGGGTGGCATTGCCATCCTGCCGGCCGTGCCGGAGAAGTCGCGCAACGGCGACGTGCACTATCACTATCGCCCGGACAGCGATTTCTATTACCTCACCGGCTTCGGCGAGCCCGAGGCGGTCGCGGTGCTGATCCCCGGTCGCGCGCAGGCCGAGTACGTGTTGTTCGTCCGCGAGCGCGACCCGACGCGCGAAACCTGGGACGGCCGACGCGCCGGCCCGGAGGGCGCGACGCGCGAATACGGCGCCGACGACGCGTTCCCGATCGCCGATATCGACGACATCCTGCCGGGGCTGATGGAGAACTGCTCCCGCGTCTACTACACGATGGGCATGCATCAGGAGTTCGACCAGCGCGTGATCGGCTGGGTCAACGGGCTGAAGGCGCAATCGCAGTCGCGCAGCGGCGTGCAGCCGCCGCAGGAGTTCGTCGCGCTCGATCACCTGTTGCACGACATGCGGCTGTTCAAGTCGCGCCCCGAAGTCGACACGATGCGTGAATCCGCGCGCATTGCCGCCGGTGCGCACAAGCGCGCAATGCGCTTTGCGCGGCCCGGTCGCACCGAGTACGAGGTGATGGCGGAGCTGCTGCACGAGTTCCGTCGCCACAACGCCGACATCTCGTATCACCCGATCGTGGGTGGTGGTGCGAACACCTGCATCCTGCACTATCACGAGAACTCGGAGACGCTCCAGGACGGCGATCTGCTGCTGATCGATGCCGGTTGCGAATACGAGCTGTACGCCTCCGACATCACGCGGACATTTCCCGTCAACGGCCGCTTCACGCCCGAGCAACGCGCGGTCTACGAAGTGGTGCTGGACGCGCAGTGCGCTGCCATCGGCAAGACCCGGCCCGGCAATCACTGGAACGAGCCGCATGACGCCGCGGTCCGCGCGATCACGCAAGGGCTGGTCAAGCTCGGCATCCTCAAGGGCAAGGTGCCGGCGTTGATCAAAGAGGGTGCATACCGGCGCTTCTTCATGCATCGCACAGGTCACTGGCTCGGGATGGATGTGCACGATGTCGGCGACTACAAGATCGGCGAGCAATGGCGCGTCCTGGAGCCCGGCATGGCGCTGACGGTCGAGCCCGGCATCTACATTCCTGCCGGGTCGAAGGGCGTCGCCAAACGCTGGTGGAACATCGGCGTGCGCATCGAGGACGACGTTGCGGTGACGGGCACGGGCAACGATGTGCTCACCCGCGGTGCGCCGAAAGACGCCGACGCCATAGAGAAGCTGATGAATGGCAACGGTCGCGCCTAATCCCGATGGTGTGAGCTGCGACGTCGCGGTCTGCGGCGGCGGGCTCGTGGGTGCCACGCTCGCATTGGCGCTCGCCGAGCTCGCGCTCGACGTGGTTCTGATCGAAGCCCATCCGTTCGGCACGTTCGGGCAACCGAGCTTCGACGATCGCACGACCGCATTGTCCAACGGCAGTCGGCGCATCTTCGACGCGCTGCGCGTGTGGCCGCTCCTGGAGCGCGAAGCAACCGCGATCCGCCGCATCCACGTTTCCGATCGCGGCCGTTTCGGCTTCGCGCGCCTCGACGCGGCGGAGCAGGGGCTCAGCGCGCTCGGGTTCGTCGTCGTCAACCGGGCGATCGGCGCGGCGCTATGGCGCAGACTCGAAGACAGCTCAGTGCGGATCTTTGCTCCGGCGAAAGTGCGCGGCATGCAGTTGGTCGATGGTCGTCAGCGCATCGAATGCGATCTCGGTGCGCAGGGCAGTGCGTCGGTCGCGGCGAAGCTGGCGATCGCCGCCGACGGTGCGCAATCCGCGTTGCGCGAAGCTGCGGGCATCGGTGCGCAGACCTGGAACTACGATCAAACAGCGCTCGTGACCAACGTCCTCACGCAGCGCTTTCACGACCACGTCGCTTACGAACGCTTCACTCCCTCGGGCCCACTGGCGCTGTTGCCGATGTCCGAAGGGCGCGTGGGCCTCATCTGGACCGTCACACCCGACGTCGCGCAATCGGTTGTTCAGGCCAACGACGCCGAGTTCCTTGCCCGCCTGCAGGACGCCTTCGGATTCCGGCTTGGACGCTTCATGCGCGTAGGAGCGCGGCAGCTCTATCCGCTGGCGCTCACTCGTGCAGATGAGCATGTCGCCGACCGCTTGGCGATCGTTGGCAATGCCGCGCAGACGCTGCATCCGATCGCGGGTCAGGGTTTCAACCTCGGCCTGCGCGATGCGGCCAGCCTGGCCGAAGTGCTGGCAGATGGCCGTGCGCAGCAGCCCGACGCGTTCGATCCTGGCGATGGGCTGTGGCTCGAGCGCTATCGCGAATGGCGGCAGGCCGATCGCACCAACATCGTTCGCTTCACCGACGGTCTGGTACGGTTGTTCGCTCAGCCGCTCGGGCCGATCAAGGCACTGCGCGACGTCGGAATGCTCGCCTTCGACCTCATGCCGGCGGCGAAAGGCGCACTGTCGCAGCTTTCGCTCGGCGCGGCGGGGCGCATTCCGAAACTGGCACGTGGTGCGAGCCTGCTCTGATGCGTCACGACTTTCACATCGTCATCGTCGGCGGCGGCATGGTTGGCGCATGCGCGGCGGCGTTGGCGGCGGCCGATCCGCGTCTCGCCGAGCTGCGCATCGCGGTGCTGGAAGCACATCCGCCGGCGTCGCCTCCGCAGGGCGACATGGATCTGCGTGTGTCGGCGGTCTCGCGAGCTTCGCAGCGCATTCTCACGGCGATCGGCGCATGGCATCTCGTTCCGACGCAATCCTTGTCGCCCTACGAGGACATGATCGTGTGGGACGCGGCCGGCAAGCCCCGCGGCACCGGTGCGATTCATTTCAGCGCGAGCGCGACGAGTGAGCCGAACCTCGGTCACATCGTCGAGAACCGCCGGTTGCAGTGGGCGCTGTACGACTGCCCGCCGTTTCGTCAGCGGATCACATTGCTGCGGGCCGAACTCGCGGGTCTGACGTTCGAACGCGATCGCGCAGTTGTGTCGCTGGGCGACGGGCGAGTGTTGAGCACTGCGTTGGTGGTCGGATCCGACGGCGCAGCGTCGCTGAGTCGCAAGCTCTCAGGCATCGAAACCGCCGGCTGGAACTACGACCAGCGCGCCTTCGTGACTCACGTACGGACCGAGCACCCGCACGCACGCACGGCGTGGCAGCGCTTCCTCACGAACGGTCCGATTGCGTTCCTGCCCTTGGCCGACGGTCGCAGCTCGATCGTCTGGACGACGCTCCCTGACCACGCGGAGCATCTCGCGTCCTGTCCGCCGGAAGAAGCGTCGCGAGAGATCGAACAGGCGCTGGACGGCGTGCTCGGCAAAGTCGAGATCGCGGCGGCGCGCGTGCACTTTCCGCTGCGCCTCACGCACGCACGCCAGTACTGCAGAGACCGCTTCGCACTCGTCGGCGATGCGGCGCATTCGATCCACCCGCTCGCGGGGCAGGGCGTCAACCTGGGATTCCTCGACTGTGCAGCACTCGTGCAGGTGCTCGCGCAGGAGGTGGAGGCTGGCGGCAACGTCGAGTCGCTTGCCGAGCTGCGGGTGTTGCGACGTTACGAGCGCTGGCGCAAGAGCGAGAACCTGATCGCGCTCGGCATGGTGGACGGCCTCAATCGGCTGTTCAGCAATCCGAACGGCACGCTCGGCTGGATCCGCCGTACCGGTCTCAGCGCAGTCGATAGCAGCGCGCTGGCCAAAAGGTTCTTCATGGGCAGGGCGATGGGCACGAGCGGCGAGCTGCCGGCGGTCGCGCAAGAGTCGCGGCTGCTGGTGTAGGCTTGGCGCCCTTTGTCGAACGCTGCGTGCGCGCTTGAATAACCGCCACATCTACGTGCTGTCGGCAGTGTTGACGCTGCTCGGCCTGGGCCTGTTCGCCTACAAGGTGCACGTGCTGGGCTTCCCGCTGCGCCCGCAGGAGCAGACGCAGATCTGGAACATCGAGGCGGCGGTGCGCTTCGAGCCCGGTCCGGCGGCGGTGAAGGCGACGCTGCGCGTTCCGAGCCTGACTCCCGGCTTCGCCCTGTTGGACGAGAACTTCGTCTCGCGCGGCTTCGGCCTTGCGACCCGCAACGCGCCTGCCGGACGCGAAGCGCAATGGACGCTGCGCCAGGCGAGCGGCCCGCAGACGCTTTATTACCGTGCGCTCGTGTACCGGGACCCCACGCGTATCGCCGAGGACACGACGCCGCCGTTCCCGGCGCAACCCGAGCTCGACGAGCCCTCGCGTATCGCGATGGAAGGGTTGATCGCCGAAGTCCGCCGGCAGTCCGCGGACGTCGCGAGCTTCACGACCGAGCTGCTGCGACATCTCAATCTTGCGCAGAACGATCCGTACGTCAGCGTGTTCCTCAAACGCGGCAGCACCGTTTCCGATCGTGCGCACCTTGCGACGGTGCTGCTCGCCGGCGCACAGATCCCGGCGCGAATCGCACACGGCATCATGTTGCGCAGTCAGCCCGGTCCGGTCGAGGCAGAGCAGTTGCTGGAAGTGCACGATGGCGTGCAGTGGCTGTACTTCAATCCTCGGACCCTGGAGCAGGGCCTGCCGCACGACTTCTTCATCTGGTGGCGCGGCGACGAGCGCATCGCAGACGTCGAGGGCGGTTCCGCGCCCGACGTGACGCTGGCCGTGCAGCAGAACCTGCTCGACTCGATGCTGGTCGCGGAGCGGCGCGCCGAGAAGATCGGCTCGCACTCGATGGACTTCTCGCTGTTCTCGCTGCCGATCGCCACGCAGGCGGTCTACAGCGTGCTGTTGATGATCCCGATTGGCGCGCTCGTGATCCTGTTCCTGCGCAATTTCGTCGGCGTACGAACCTTCGGCACCTTCATGCCCGTGCTCGTGGCGCTCGCGTTCCGCGAAACGCTGCTGGTGTGGGGCATCGTGCTCTTCGTCGTGATCGTGTCGCTCGGTCTCACGATTCGCTTCTACCTGGAGAAGCTGCGGTTGCTGCTGGTGCCGCGTCTGACGGTTGTGCTGACGATCGTCGTGATGCTGATGGCAGGCATCAGTGTGCTCAGTCACAAGCTCGGCATCCAACCCGGATTGTCGATCGCGCTGTTTCCGATGGTGATCATCTCGATGACGATCGAGCGCATGTCGATCGTCTGGGAAGAGCGCGGCGCTTCGGAAGCGATCCAGGACGGAGCGGGCAGCCTCGTCGTAGCCGCTGCGGCGTACGTCGTGATGGGCATCGCCGCGGTGGCACACCTGATCTTCGTATTCCCAGAGCTGCTGCTGCTCGTGATCGCTGCCGCGCTGCTCGCGGGCCGCTACACCGGTTATCGACTGCTCGAGCTCCGCCGCTTCAAGGCGCTGCGTCCTTCGGGCAACACGCCGTCAGGGAGCACGACCTGATGTTCGGCAGCTACGCCGCGCTCGCCCGCGAAGGCGTGCTCGGCCTCAACAAGCGCAACGGCGATTACATCTCGCGCTTCAATCCGCGGCGGCTCTATCCGCTGGTCGACGACAAACTGAAAACCAAGCGCCTGGCGCTGGAGGCGGGCATCGCCGTGCCGCAGCTGTACGGCGTCATCGAGACGCAGCACGACATCCGCACGCTGCCGGACATCGTGCGCAGTCACAACGAGTTCGCGCTCAAGCCGGCGCATGGCAGCGCGGGCGACGGCATCGTCGTCATCGCCGGGCGCAGCGGCAATCGCTACCGCACGATCGGCGGCGACATCCTCGACGAGGACTTCCTCTCGCATCACCTGTCGAACGCGATCAACGGTCAGTTCAGCCTCGGCGGCGTTCAGGACGTGGTGATCGTCGAATACATGGTGCGTTTCTCGCAGCTGTTCGAGCGCATCAGCTATCAGGGCGTGCCGGACATTCGCGTGATCGTGTTTCGCGGCGTGCCGGTGATGGCGATGGTGCGCCTGCCGACGCGCGGCTCGCGCGGCAAGGCGAATCTGCATCAAGGCGCGGTGGGCGCGGGCGTCGACATTGCGACTGGCATGACGCTCGATGGCGTGATCAGCACCGAAGTCGTCACTCATCATCCGGACACAACGCACGCGATCGCCGGTCTGCGCGTGCCAGATTGGGACACGATTCTGTCCATTGCTGCGCGCTGCTACGAGCTGACTGGGTTAGGTTACATCGGCGTCGATCTCGTGCTCGATCGCGACCTCGGGCCGCTCGTGCTGGAGATGAACGCGCGTCCGGGGCTGGCTATTCAGATTGCCAATCGCCAGGGACTGTTGCGGCGTCTCAGGATTTGCGAAGAGCGCGCCGATTTCGGAGCGTCGGCCGAGCAGAGGATCGAATTCGCGAAACAGGAATTCCGGCACCCGGTGGGTCCGGTGTACATGCCAGCAGAAGTCACGACAGAGTCAGGCTGAAGCCTGACCCACAGAAGAGTCTGGTGTGCGTCGGGCTTTAGCCTGACTCAGGTTCTCGGCAGCGCGTCGATCTTCGCTGCGCAGATGAAGTCGTTCTCCGACAACCCGCCGATGGCGTGCGTGTTGTAGCGGATGCGGCAATAGCCGTACCCAACCTCGAGATCGGGATGATGGTCCTCAGCGTTCGCGACGTGCGCGACCGCGTTGACGAAGCTCATCGTGTGAAAGAAGTTGCGAAACTTCCATTCGCTCTCGATGCTCTTCGCATCATTCGCCAGCTTCCATTCCGGTCCCAGCTCCTGCATGAGGTTCTGCGCGGCGGCGCGCGACAGCGCCGGCATGCCGCCTTCGCACGGTGCACATTTCTTGCTGGTGAGCTCACTCATGCCGACTCCTTCCGTGCGTAAGTCTTCGCGACATAGTCTTCGACCATCGACTGGAACTCTTCGGCGATGCGATCGCCCTTGAGCGTCGGTCCTTTCTCGCCGTCGATGTAGACCGGCGCGACCGGCCGCTCGCCGGTGCCCGGCAGGCTGATGCCGATGTTGGCGTGCTTGCTCTCGCCGGGACCGTTCACGACGCAGCCCATCACGGCGACCGTCATGTCCTCGACGCCGACGAACTGCTTGCGCCATTCCGGCATCTGGTGACGGATGTGCGTCTGGATTTTCTGCGCGAGCTCCTGGAAGTACGTCGAGGTGGTGCGCCCGCAGCCCGGGCACGCGATCACCATCGGCACGAACGAGCGCAGCCCGAGCGTCTGCAGGATCTCCTGCGCGACGATCACCTCCTGCGTGCGGTCGCCATTCGGCTCCGGTGTGAGCGAGACACGGATGGTGTCGCCGATGCCTTCCTGCAGCAGCACCGCCATGCCGGCGGTCGAGGCGACGATGCCCTTCGAGCCCATGCCTGCCTCGGTCAGACCGAGATGCAGCGCGTACTCGCAGCGCGCGGCGAGGTTGCGATAGACAGCGATCAAGTCCTGCACTCCGCTGACCTTGCACGAGATCACGATACGGTCGCGACCGAGGCCGAGTTCCACCGCGCGCTCCGCGGAGTCGAGCGCCGACACGACCAGCGCCTCGCGCATGACTTCGTTCGCGTCGAGCGGCTGCTCGCGCTGTGAGTTCTCGTCCATCATCCGGGTCAGCAGATCCTGATCGAGGCTGCCCCAGTTCACGCCGATGCGCACCGGCTTGGCGTTGCGGCACGCGACTTCGATCATCTCGGCGAACTGCGGATCGCGCTTGCTGCCGCGCCCGACGTTTCCGGGATTGATGCGGTACTTCGCCAGCGCCTGCGCGCACGCGGGGTGCGCCTTCAGCAGGCGATGACCGTTGAAGTGGAAATCCCCGACCAGCGGCACGAACACGCCGGCGCGCGCCAAGCGTTCGGCGATGTGCGGCACTGCAGCCGCGGCTTCGTCGGTGTTGACCGTGACGCGCACGAGCTCCGACCCGGCGCGCGCCAGATCCTGAACCTGGCGGACGGTCGACTCGACGTCGGCCGTGTCGGTATTCGTCATCGACTGCACGGCCACGGGTGCATTGCCACCGACGACGACGGTGCCGATGTGGACGGGGATGGAGCGGCGGCGTGGGAGCGTGGACATGGCGCAAATTCTATAGCGCTTCTCTGCTACCATACCGCACCCATCGCAAGGCATGGCCGGAGAGAGTCGAAAGGGCCTCCTTTCGTCCGCCGAAGGCGCAACCGCCCGGAAACGCTCAGGCACAAAGAACGGCATGTCGACGGATTCACCATCCGAAGAGGGGCTCTGGAGAGTAGTCGGCCACGTCTAGGACTATGGCCGGCTCACCGAAGGGGAGAGGTAGCGGCCCGCGCCGCGCGCCGGATCTCTCAGGTCGCAGGACAGAGGGCAGCCCGCTTACAACGCGGTCGCTGCCGTCATTTGTTTTGCTGGAGCAACGATGGGCTTCAAGACGCCTTTGTACGAAACGCACGTCGCGGCGGGTGCCCGCATGGTTGATTTCGGCGGCTGGGACATGCCGGTCCACTACGGTTCGCAGATCGAAGAGCATCACGCCGTGCGGCGCGACGCCGGCATGTTCGACGTGTCGCACATGCTCATCGCGGATGTCAGCGGCGCGCGTGCGCGCGATTACCTGCGCCATCTGCTCGCGAACGACGTCGCGAAGCTGAAGGATCCCGGCAAGGCGCTCTATAGCTGCATGCTCAATGAGCGTGGCGGCGTCGTCGACGACTTGATCACCTACTTCGGCGACAACGAACACTTCCGCGTCGTCGTGAATGCCGGCACGCGCGACAAGGACACGGCATGGTTGAAGCGCTGGGCGGGGCCGTTCCAGGTCGACATCCAGCCGCGCACTGACCTGGCGATGGTAGCCGTGCAAGGCCCGAACGCACGCGCCAAAGCCGCGAAGGTGATCGGCAAGAGCGCCGACGCCGTGCTGGGCATGAAGCCGTTCTTCTCGCGTCAGCTCGAGCACCATTTCGTGGCGACGACCGGTTACACCGGCGAAGACGGCTGGGAAGTCATCCTGCCGGCGAAGGACATCGCGGCTTTCTGGGCGGCGCTGCGCGACGCAGGCGTCCAGCAATGCGGACTCGGCGCGCGCGACACGCTGCGCCTCGAAGCAGGGATGAACTTGTACGGCAACGACATGGACGAAAACCTCACGCCGCTCGAATCCGGTCTCACGTGGACCGTCGCATTCGACCCGGCAGATCGCGATTTCATCGGCCGCGCAGCGCTGGAAGCGCAACGCCGCGGTGGTGTGCCGCGCAAGCTGGTCGGGCTGGTGCTCGAAGATCGCGGCGTGCTGCGCAGTCATCAGAAAGTCGTCGTGTCCGGCGTCGGCGATGGCGAAATGACCAGCGGCACCTTCTCGCCCACGCTGGAGCGCTCGATCGGTTTCGCCCGCGTGCCGGCAGCGACTGGCGAGCAGGTTCAGGTCGACATCCGCGGCAAGCTCCTCGCGGCGCGCGTCGTGAAGTATCCGTTCGTGCGCAATGGCAAAGCATTGATCTAAGCCCTATCGAATCAAGACAGGTACAGCCATGTCCTCCATTCCCAGCAATCTCAAGTATCTCGACTCTCATGAATGGGCCCGCGTCGAAAGCGATGGCACCGTGACCATCGGCATCTCCGATCACGCGCAGGGCGCGCTCGGCGACCTGGTGTTCGTCGAAGTGCCGGAAGTCGGCCGTGCGCTGACCAAGGGTGGCGCTGCCGCGGTAGTCGAGTCCGTGAAAGCGGCGTCCGACGTGTACAGCCCGGTGTCGGGTCAGGTCATCGCCAACAACAGCGAGGCGCTGAGCGCCACGCCCGAGCTGGTCAACAGCGATCCGTACGGGCAGGGCTGGTTGTTCAAGGTGAAGCCGAGCAACAGCGGCGAGCTGTCGAGCCTGCTCGACGCGAAAGCCTACGAGAAGGTGGTCGAGGAGGCTGGGCACTGACATGCCGTTCATCCCGCACACCGAAACCGACGTTCGCGAGATGCTGGCCGCCATCGGCGCGCCGAGCATCGATGCGTTGTTCGAAGAAATTCCGGCCGCGCTGCGCATCAAGTCGCTCGACGGCATTCCCGAAGCGCTGACTGAGATGGAGACAGGCCGGCTGATGCAGCAACGTGCATCGCGCGACGGCCGTCCGCTCAACTTCCTCGGCGCGGGTGCCTACGAGCATCACATCCCGGCCGCAGTCTGGGCGATCGTGACGCGTGGCGAGTTCTACAGCGCGTACACGCCGTATCAGGCGGAGGCGAGCCAGGGCACGCTGCAGCTCCTGTACGAATACCAGTCGATGATGGCGAGCCTGACGGCGATGCAGGTTTCGAACGCATCACTCTACGACGGCGCATCGGCGTTGGCGGAGGCGTGCTTGATGGCGGTGCGTGCGCATCGCAAGTCGAAGTCGGCGCGCATCCTCGTGCCGGCTGCCGTCAATCCGACTTATCTCGAAGTGGCGCGTGCGATCACTGAGGGACAGAACCTCAAGTTCGACGTGCTTCCTTACGATGCACCGAGTGGCACGTTGGGGACGTCCTCGCTGGATGCCTACAAGGGTCAGGACATCACGGCAGTCGTCGTGCAGCAGCCGAACTTCTTCGGCCTGCTCGAAGATGTCGACGCAATTACTGACTGGGCCGCGGCCAACAACGCGTTGTTGATCGCCGTCGTGAATCCGCTATCGCTCGCGCTGCTGAAGCCGCCGGGCGAGTGGGGCACGAAAGGCGCGGACATCGTCGTCGGTGATGGTCAGCCGTTCGGCGTGCCGCTGTCTTCGGGTGGCCCGTATTTCGGGTTCATGACGACCAAGCTCGAACACGTGCGCCAGATGCCAGGCCGGATCATCGGCCGCACCGTCGACCTGGACGGCAAGCCTGGATTCACTTTGACGCTGCAGGCTCGCGAGCAGCACATCCGCCGCAGCAAGGCGACTTCGAACATCTGCACGAATCAGGGTCTGCTGGTCACAGCCGCGACGATCCACATGTCGCTGCTCGGCTCCGCCGGTCTGGAGAAAGTCGCAGCTGCGTCGCAAACGCAGACGAGTGCATTGGTCGCGGCGCTCACGCGCATCAAGGGCGTGAAGCTCGCATTCAGCGGGCCGCGCTTCCACGAAGCCGTGCTGCAACTCGATCGCAAGGTCAGCGATGTCCTCGATGCGCTCGCCAAGCGCGGCATCGTCGGCGGCTATGACCTGTCGCGACAGTACCCCGACCTCGGCAATGCGTTACTCGTGTGTGCGACCGAGACGCGTACCGACGAAGACATCGCTCAGTACGCCAAGATCCTGGGCGAAGTGTTGAAGTGAGCCAACCCATGCACGAACCGTTGATCTTCACGCATTCACGCACCGGCCGCAGCGCTGCCGGGCAATACCCGCAGGCCGCCGCAGCCGAAGTGCCGGAGAAGTTTCGCCGCAAGAAGCGCGCGGAGCTGCCGGAAGTGTCGGAGTTGCAGGCAGTGCGCCACTTCACGCGCCTGTCGCAGCTCAACTTCTCGATCGACACGCACTTCTATCCGCTCGGCTCGTGCACGATGAAGTACAACCCGCGCGCGTGTAATCAGTTCGCGATGCTGCCCGAGTTCCTCGGCCGGCATCCGCTCGCGCCGGATTCGGTCAGCCAGGGCTTTCTCGCCTGCATGTTCGAACTGCAGGAGATGCTCAAGGAAGTGACCGGCATGAAGGGCGTGTCGCTCACGCCGATGGCGGGTGCGCAAGGCGAGTTCGCGGGCGTCGCGATGATCCGCGCGTATCACAAGGCGCGTGGCGACCTCGATCGGACCGAGATCATCGTGCCCGACGCCGCGCACGGCACGAATCCGGC
>DATJIP010000236.1:0-3185 GCA_035493235.1 Steroidobacteraceae bacterium | reverse complement strand
GGCCGCTGCTCTGTCGGCCGCTGCTTTGTCGGCTGCTGCTCTGTCGGCTGCTGCTCTGTCGGCTGCTGCTCTGTCGGCCGCTGCTTTGTCGGCTGCTGCTTTGTCGGCCGCGGCCTGTCGCTCGATCGCTGACTGCGCGCTCTTGATCGCACGGAGGCGGGCCAGCTCCCGGCTTTGCGCGCTGAACGTATCAGCGTCAAACCGCCGCTGCGCGTCGGCCAACAAACGATCGGCCCGATCGAGATCGTCCTTCGCCATTGCACCATCGATAACCGTTCTGGTCGCCGCAATCTCAGCCTGCCGCTGCACCTGAGGATTGACGTCGTCTGGCCGCGGCTGTGGCACTGGCGTTGGATTGTCTCGCGGAGCCACGGGGTCCAGGGATTTTTCGTCCCGGCTTTTTTGATCCCCTGTCGGTCCCGACTGGCCACTTTGTGGCGCCTGCTCAGGCTCCTGCCTACCACGTTGGTCCACGTGCGTCACATACAGTGCGACTCCCGCGCCGATGAGCACGACCACGAGGGTAGCGGCCGCAACGAGCATCTTGCTTTTCGGTGCGGGCGTCGGCGGCACGATCTGCCCAGGCGCCTTCGCAGGCACGGTGGCCGCTTCCTTTGCCGGCCGCACAATCGTTGCCTGCTGGTCCTCCTCTCGCTCGCGCGCCTCTCGCTGCCGCGCCTTGCGCCCGCGCAGCTGCTGCTCCTCGATGGCGCGTTGCCGGTCCCGTTCGCGCGCTTCGTCCTCCAGCCGTTGACGTTCGGCAGCAATACGTTTCTGCTCGCGTTCGCGCGCCTCGTCTTCGTGGCGTTTCCGTTCGGCCGCCAACCGCTGCCGCTCGTGAAGGCGCTCGGCCTCTGCCCGCGCTGCTGCACGACGCGCCTCTTCGGCTTGCCGCTCGCGCTCTCTGCGGGTGCGCTCTTCGATCTCAGCCAGCTTCTCCCGCAATTCGGCGAGAGTCGCCGCGACGCGAGGATGGGTGGTGACATCACTGCGCTCGAGGAATGCGACGGCCTCCTGCGGGTTACGGTCGAAACGCTGTAGCGCCTGCTCGACGACCTCCGCCACCTGTCGGTTGAGCGCCTCCTTTCGGCGTTGGTCCTCGACTCGCGCGACCAACTCTTCCAGCCGTTGAGCGACGACATCGACTCGAGCGTCGTCGAGGTCGAGTTGCACGGCTTCCGCCAGGCGACCACGGGCCTGCGCCACATCGCGCGCATCGATGAACGCTTCGGCGGAGGCGAGCAACTCCTCCAGTCGTTGACGCTGGCGCTGAAGCTCACGCTGACCGGCGAGCGATTCGAGCGCGTCGGCTCGGATCTGGCGAGCTTCCCCTATGAGCTCAGCGCCCGGAATGGCGTCGATGATAGAGACCGCGTGTGTGAAATGCCCTTCGGCCGCAGCCTCGCGCGCCTCGCCGACTGCCGCATCAACCTGTGCACGTCGTTGCAGTTGCTCGACCTGCGCTCTCGCTTCGTCGACCGCCGCTCGCACGGAGTCCGATGGCGGAATGATTGCCGCCAGCGCCTCTGCCGCCTCGTCGAGACGTCCTTCGTCTGCGAGGGAACGAGCGGCGAGGATGCGATCGTGCGCATCGCGTCTGGCTTGCTCGTGTTCTCGTTTTTCCAGCAGCTTGACCTTCGCCTGCTGCTCGAGCTCGCGCGCCTGTCGGCGATCGGGATCGAGCGCGAGGACTTCGTACGCGGCGCGCAACGAAGTGTCATACTCGCCACGCTCGAAAGAGAGACGGCCGCGTTCGAGGGACGAATTGATGCGATCCTCGCGTTCGCGCGCGCTGACGATCTGATCGAGCACGGCCTGGACTTCGTGTCGCAGCTCTGCGGCTTCGATCAGATCGGGAACGCCAGCCCGCGCTTCTTCCGCGCGCGTCAGCGCGTGTTGAATATGACCAGTGGAAAGGAGCCGCCTGGCTTCGTCGAGCAGCGGCAAGATCGACTTCGCATCGATCGCGACTCGCGATTTGTTGATGAGCTCATTGGCCGCGCCGTTGTCCGGATCGACGAATGCCGCCCGTTCACCGTACTGCAGCGCGATGTCGTAATCGCCGCGCGCGAACGCCTCGTGACCTAATCGTAGTTGCTCGGTGACAAGGCCGTGCTTCGCCTCGCTGTCCCGCTGCCGCCGCCCGCTTGACCCTCGCGGCGCCAGGACCGTTTCGTGTGCTACGGCGGGGCTGGCATCAGCGAGCCGCTGTCGCGCGCGCGCCAGCTCCTGCCGCATGTCATTCGCGCTCTGATACCGATCTTGCGGATCGCGTTCGAGCGCACGCATCACAATCCGCACCAGCGTCGGATCCACGCCGGGGACGCGTTCCTCCAACGGTACAGGGCCGGCCGTCAGCACGCGGTGATACACGGCCCCGAACGCACCAGGAAAGGCCTGTTCCCGGGCAATGACCTGGTAGAGCACCGCGCCAACGGCGAAGATGTCGCTTCGCTTATCGACCATCTCACCGAGCAACTGCTCTGGTGACATGTAGTTGTAAGTGCCCATGATCATGCCGGGCTGCGTCATCTGGTGCGTCGACTCGGCATGCGCGTTGCGCGCGATCCCGAAGTCCAGCAGCTTCACGACGCCCTGCCGATCGACCATGATGTTGTCGGGCTTGATGTCGCGGTGAACGATCCCGGCATCGTGCGCGTTGGCGAGTCCGGCGCACAGATCCTCCACGAGCGCCAGCCCCAGCGCGATCTTCAACGGAGGCGTGCGCGCCAGCCGTTGTCGCAGCGTCTCGCCGTCGATGTACTCCATCGCCATGAACGGGCGACCATCGTGTTCCCCGAAGTCGTAGACGACGACGATGTTCGGGTGACGAAGGCGGGCCAGGGCGCGCGCTTCGCGGGCGAAGCGCTCGCGGAACTCCTGGTCATCGAGGTAGTCGTCTTTGAGGAGTTTGATCGCGACAAGGCGATCCAGGCCGGGATCCCGCGCGAGATACAGAGATCCCATCCCACCTTTGCCCAGGCGGTGCTGTATCTCGTACCGACCGATTTGCCGGATTTCCATGCGGAATGCGGTCTGCTGCCCCCGGTGATCCTAGCTCAAGAGAGCAACCTCGATGCCGCCACGGAACGCGCCTTCGAGGCCGATTTCCGCCGACTCCGACCCTTGACATCTTGTGACACGTGGAAGAATCTCATCCGTCCCCATCCGTTTGGAGCCCCGCT
>DATJIP010000235.1:0-38373 GCA_035493235.1 Steroidobacteraceae bacterium | reverse complement strand
CGAGGCCGAGCTGGAGCGCGTTCCCAATCCGCATCCCGACAAGGTGTACCTGGCGCGCTTCACGGCCCCGGAGTTCACCTCGCTGTGCCCAGTCACCGGGCAGCCTGACTTCGCGCATCTGGTCATCGACTATGTGCCGCGCCGCTGGCTGGTCGAGAGCAAGTCGTTGAAGCTGTATCTGGGCTCGTTCCGCAATCACGGCGCGTTCCACGAGGACTGCACGCTGGCGATCGCGGGTCGGCTGGTGGATTTTCTCAAGCCGCGCTGGCTGCGCATCGGCGGCTACTGGTATCCGCGCGGCGGCATGCCGATCGACGTCTTCTGGCAAACCGGCCGGCCACCGACGGACCTGTGGATCCCCGACCAGGGTGTCGCGGCCTACAGAGGGCGGGGCTGAGCGCTTCCTGTTAATATCGCCCGCCTTTCAATCGATCCGCGACGCCCCCATTTGAACCCACTATGGCGGCTCGCGTCGGTTTCTCCGCGACGAGCAGCCGCGAACCCCGCCAGGCCCGGAAGGGAGCAACGGTAACGGTGATATCGGGCGCCGGAGAGGTGCCGGCGCGGGCCGCCTCCAATTAGATAGACTTCGCTGCATGTCCTATCTCGCTCTTGCACGCAAATGGCGGCCTCGCAATTTCAGCGAGCTTGCCGGTCAGGAACACGTCATGCGCGCGCTCGTCAACGCGCTCGAGACTGGCCGGGTTCACCACGCGTTCCTGTTCACGGGCACGCGCGGTGTAGGCAAAACGACCATCGCGCGCATTCTGGCGAAGTCGCTGAACTGCGAGACCGGTGTGACTCCCACGCCCTGCGGTAAATGCAGCGCGTGCCGCGAGATCGACGAAGGTCGCTTCGTGGATCTGATGGAAGTCGACGCCGCATCGCGCACGAAGGTGGACGACACGCGCGAGCTGCTCGACAACGTGCAGTACTCGCCGGCGCGCGGCCGCTACAAGATCTATCTCATCGACGAAGTGCACATGCTGTCGACGCACTCCTTCAACGCCTTGCTCAAGACGCTGGAGGAGCCGCCGCCGCACGTGAAGTTCCTGCTCGCCACCACGGATCCGCAGAAGCTGCCGGTGACGGTGCTGTCGCGCTGCCTGCAGTTCAATCTCAAGCGCTTTCCGCCGGGCTTGATCTACAAGCGTCTGACCGAGATCGCGCAGGCCGAGAAGCTGGAGTTCGAGCCGGATGCGTTGCGTCTCGTGGCGCGGGCCGCCGAGGGCAGCATGCGCGACGCGCTGAGTCTGCTCGATCAGGTCATCGCGTTCGGCGGCACGAAGCTGACCGCGGCCGACACGCGCATGATGCTCGGGACGCTGGATCGCACGCAGGTGTTCGAGATCGTCGAGGCACTGATCGCGCGCGATGCGAAGAAGGTGCTGGCGTGCGTCGAGGCGCTCGACGAGCGGGCACCGGACTATCGCGAAGTGCTCGCCGACCTGGCCGCTCTATTGCAGAAACTGGCGCTGCTGCAGGCGGTGCCGGATTTGCAGCTCGATGAGGCTGAAGACAGCGAGACGTACCAGCGACTCGCCGGCGCGCTGAGTCCGGAAGATGCGCAACTGTTCTATCAGATCGCGATCGTAGGCCGTCGCGATCTCGAACTCGCGCCCGATGTGCGCGGTGGATTCGAGATGGTGCTCCTGCGCATGCTCGCGTTCGGCATGGCCGAGGGTGCGCAGCTTCTGGTGTCCGCTACCGCGGCCCCAGTGAAGGCCGCCGCCGCCGCTGCGCTTCCGAAGGCGTCCGCTGCGCCGCCGAAGCCCGCTGCAGCCGCCCCCGCGACTGCAAACGATTGGCCTGCGATGGTCGCGCAGATGAACCTGCAAGGCATGGTGAAAGAGCTTGCCGCCCACACCACGCTGACCGGCAGACAGGGCAACAAGGTACAGCTCGTACTCGACGCAGACGGCGAGCACTTTCGGCGACCGCAGCTCGAAGAAAAGCTGGCGCAAGCATTGAGCGCTTACTTTGGCGAGCCAGTGCGACTGGAGCTTTC
Organism: Steroidobacteraceae bacterium; assembly: GCA_035493235.1. GTDB lineage: Bacteria > Pseudomonadota > Gammaproteobacteria > Steroidobacterales > Steroidobacteraceae > Steroidobacter. The sequence continues at coordinate 36,365 of DATJIP010000235.1, read as the reverse complement.
GGTCGCAGATCGCGCACTGGATACGCTGGCCCGTCAACAGAAGGCTGCCGCGGACGATCGCGTGCAGCAGGCGCGCGCTGCGATCGAGAACGACCCCAACGTGCGTGCGATGCGCGACATGTTCGGCGCCACGCTCACGCCCGATTCTGTCCGCCCCACCGAATGATCTCGGAGCTTCAATGAAAGGCAACATCGGCAACATGATGAAACAGGCGCAGCAGATGCAGGCGAATCTGCAGCGCGCGCAGGCGGAGATCGCCGCGCTAGAGGTGACCGGCGAGGCGGGCGGCGGCATGGCGAAGGTGACGATGACGGGCAAGCATGAAGTGCGCCGCGTGGTGCTCGATCCTTCGATCGTAAGCCCCGACGACAAGGAAATGCTCGAAGACCTGGTTGCCGCTGCCGTCAACGATGCTGTGCAGAGGGTCGAGCGTGTTACGCAGGAAAAGATGTCGAGCGTGATGGGTGGCATGCAGCTGCCGCCCGGCATGAAAATGCCTTTCTAGTCGACCGTTGTTCGATGATCTATCCGCCGTCCCTGGTCCGTCTCATCGAAGCGTTGCGCTGCCTGCCCGGCGTCGGGCCGAAGTCCGCGCAGCGCATGGCGTTCCATCTGCTGGAGAAGGATCGCAACGGTGCCGGCTTTCTTGCCGAAGCGCTGCAGAAGGCGCTGGATGGCGTCGGTCGCTGCAATCGCTGTCGAATGTTCGCTGATGCGGAGCTGTGTCCGATCTGCTCTGCGTCTTCGCGAGATCAGTCGTTGCTGTGTGTGGTCGAATCGCCCGCGGACGTGGCGGCGATCGAGCAGTCCGGTAGCTATCGCGGTACTTACTTCGTGTTGATGGGCCATCTGTCGCCGCTCGATGGCATCGGTCCCGATCAGCTCGGATTCGCACAGCTCGAAGCGTTGCTGGCCGAGGGCAGCGTGAAGGAAGCGATTCTGGCAACGAATACGACTGTAGAGGGCGATGCGACTGCGCACGTGATCGCAGAGCTCGCGCATCGTCACAAAATAAAATCGAGTCGCATCGCGCACGGCGTTCCGGTCGGTGGCGAACTCGAGTACGTCGACGGTGGTACGCTCGCGCACGCGCTCGCTGGTCGACATCTGTTGTCAGGCTGAAGCCTGACCCACATGCAATCGAATCTGTGGATCAGGCTTTAGCCTGATTCATCTGCGCCGCTCGTACTGCGGCGGCAGTCCGCGAATGATGTTGATGAGCCTTTTGTAGCTCTCGTAGCGCCGCGGCGGAATGCGGTTGGCAGCAACTGCATCCGTCACGGCGCAGCCGGGCTCGCGCAGATGCAGGCAATTGTTGAAGCGGCAGTGTGGTGCAAGCGCGAGAATTTCCGGCCAGCCGACTTGCACCTGAGAGTCCTCGACTGGCGGTGGCGCGTAGTCGCGCACACCTGGCGAATCGATCAGCTCGCCGCTGCCGGGAATACGGAACAACGCAGTCGAAACTGTCGTGTGACGACCTTCGCCGGTCGACTCTGAGATCGTGCGCGTCGGACGCGACGACTCGGGTGCGAGCGCGTTGGTGAGCGTCGACTTGCCCATGCCGGATTGGCCGACAAGCATTGCGACGGCTCCCTCCAGGCGCGACTTCAGCGGCGCCACCGTGTCGGTGACGTGGGCGGATAGGCGCAGCACTTCGTAGCCGGCAGCTTCGTATTCGCTGACGCACGCCTGAAACTCCGCGCCAGCAGCGCTCGGCAGCTCCGTCTTGTTGACGACCACGATGCCCGAGATACCAGCGAGTGCCGCGCCGGCCAGGTAGCGGTCCGCGATATAGGGATCGGGCACCGGCTCGGGCGCGACGATCACGGCGAGCAGCGAGAGATTCGCAGCGAGGGGCTCGGTGCGTCCGCGACTGTCGGTGCGTGCAAAGGTCGAGCGACGCGGCGCCACCGTCACGACCTTCGCGACGTCGCCGCTCGCACGCGAAGGCGGGCGGATCGTGACTTCGTCGCCGCAGACGCACGTCAGACGCTTGCCGAATAACTCTGCGGGTAAGGTCGCGCCATCTGTGGTCTCCACCGTGACCCGACGACCAAACGACTCGATGACGCGCGCCGCGACTTCGGCAGCGTCGTCGCTCATGGGCGGGCGGCGAGTTGCTGGAGTCGCGTGATCCGCACGAGTGCCGGTGGATGAGAGTCGTAGAAGGCCGAGTGCAGACTATCCGGCGTGAGCGTCGTGGCGTTATCGCGATACAGCTTCACGAGAGCTTCGGCGAGCTGTCGCGCGTCGGCGAACTTGGCGGCGAACTCGTCTGCCTCGAACTCGTGCTTGCGCGACCACCAGGCGCTGATCGGCGTCGTGAAGTAGGTGAAGACCGGCAGCACGAAGACGAAGAGCAGCAAGGCGGTGTGGGAGGAGGGCGTCGTAACGCCGAAGGCTGCGTAGAAGTCCGACCATTGCGCGAGGAAGCCGAGCACTGCAAGGCCGACGAGACCCAGGCCGAGCGAGAGCACCAGCCGCCAGCGGACATGATGCAGGCTGAAATGGCCAAGCTCATGCGCGAGCACGGCTTCCACTTCGGCGATCTGCAGCCGCTCCAGCAACGTGTCGAAGAACACGATCCGCTTGTTGCGCCCGACTCCGGTGAAGTAGGCATTGCCGTGCACCGAGCGGCGCGAGCCGTCCATCACGAAGACGCCGCGCGAGGAGAACCCGCAACGCTGCAGCAAGGCTTCGGTGCGCTCCTTGAGCGCTGCGTCGTTCAGCGGTGTGAACTTGTTGAACAACGGCGCGATGAAGCTCGGATACGCCCAGGTAATCAGCACGGTGAACCCGACCCACACGAACCACGCATACAGCCACCACAGCGTGCCCGCCCGCTGCATCAGGAGCAGGATCACGAACACGAGCGGTCCGCCGAGCACCAGCCCGAGCAGCAGGCCTTTGAACAGATCGGCGATGAACAGCCCGACCGTCGTGCGGTTGAAGCCGAAGCGTGCCTCGACACCGAAGGTGCGCCAGATCGAAAGCGGCAGGCCGACGAGCGAGACGATCAGGAATGTGGAGAGGACGACGGCAGTGCCGTGCCACACTGCAGACAGGTGCGCTGCCTGCCATGCGTGATCGATCGAGCTCAGTCCGCCGCCAAGCGTGAGCACGAGCGCGATCGCCGCGTCCAACAGCGTATCCCAGCGGCCGATTCGCGCGCTTGCGACGGTGTAGTCGGCGGCCTTCTGATGAGACGCGAGGTCGATTTGAGTGCGGAACGCTGCCGGCACCTCGTCGCGGTGGCGCTGAACGGCCGCGACCTGGCGCTGATTGAGCCAGCTGCGCGTCAACGTCGACGCGGCGAGCAGCAGCACGAACAATCCTGCGAACCAATGCATTGCGGGTCTCCCGCGGCACTTTAGCTTCTGCTGGTATGATGCCGCAATGAGCGACAGAGATCCGTTGCGCCTGATCTGGATCGACCTGGAAATGACGGGTCTCAAGCCCGACAGCGATCACATCATCGAGATCGCCACCATCGTCACGGACAAGCACCTGAACACGCTGGCCGAGGGGCCGGTCCTCGCCATCCACCAGTCCGATGCCGTGCTCGATGCGATGGACGACTGGAATCGACGCCAGCACGGCACGTCGGGGCTGGCGGCGCGGGTGCGCGCGAGCACTATCACGGCAGCGCAGGCCGAGCGCGAGACCGTGGATTTCCTGGCGCGCTGGATCGAGCCGGGCGTTTCGCCGATGTGCGGCAACAGCATCTGCCAGGACCGGCGCTTTCTCGCGCGCGAGATGCCGGAGCTGGAGCGGTACTTTCACTATCGCAATCTCGACGTGAGCACGCTCAAGGAGCTGGCACGGCGCTGGTCGCCGGAAGCCTTCGCCGGCTTCCAGAAGAGCTCCACGCACCTGGCACTCGACGACATCCGTGACTCGATTCGCGAGATGCAGCACTATCGACAGACCTTCCTGCGCGTACCGTGAAGCCCCGTTCGGAGGCTTGCGAACGCAATCGCGAGCCCATCCTCCAGGTATTGCGCCAGTGGTTCACCAAGCCCGGTGCTGCGCTCGAGATCGGCGCGGGAACCGGACAGCACGCGGTGCATTTCGCGACCCACCTGCCGCATCTGCAATGGCAGCCGACGGACTGCGAAGCGAATCTCGAAGGGATCGGTCTATGGGTCGCCGAGGCGGCGCTGCCCAACCTGCGTGCGCCGATCAAGCTCGACGTGCGCGATGGTCAGTGGCCAGTCGAGACGGTCGACTACGTCTTCAGCGCGAACACGTCGCACATCATGGGTTGGCCGGAAGTGGAGCTGATGTTCGCCGGCGTCGCGCGCGTGCTGCGCCCACGAGGGATGTTCGCGTTGTACGGGCCGTTCAATCGCGATGGCCGGTTCACCAGCGAGTCGAATCAGGCGTTCGACGCATCGCTGCGTGAACGCGACCCGAAGATGGGACTGCGCGACGACAAGGCGCTGCAGACGCTCGGCCGCCAGCATGGGCTCGCCTTCACGGCCGAGCACGCGATGCCGGCGAACAACCGTTTGCTGATCTGGTCGAGATAGCTACTTGATCTGATTCCCGGCGAGGAACAGCCAGGTTTCCACGACCGTGTCCGGGTTGAGCGAGATGCTCTCGATACCCTGTTCGAGCAACCAGCGCGCGAAGTCGGGATGGTCGGACGGGCCTTGCCCGCAGATGCCGATGTACTTGCCCTGCTTGCGGCAGGCATCGATCGCCATCTTGAGCAGCGCCTTGACGGCGTCGTCGCGCTCGTCGAAGAGCTTGGCGATGATAGCCGAGTCGCGATCCAGGCCCAGCGTGAGCTGCGTCATGTCGTTCGAGCCGATCGACATGCCGTCGAAGTATTCGAGGTAACGCTCGGCCAGCAGCGCGTTGGTCGGCAGCTCGCACATCATGATGATCTTGAGGTCGTTCTCGCCGCGCTTCAGCCCGTTGGCTGCCAGTAGCTGCGTCACCTGCTCAGCTTCCTTCACGGTGCGCACGAACGGCACCATGATCTGCACGTTCTTGAGCCCCATCTGCTCGCGCACGCGCTTGAGCGCGCGACACTCGAGCTCGAAACAGGGACGGAACGCCTCGTCGACGTAGCGCGCAGCCCCGCGGAAACCGATCATCGGATTCTCTTCGTGCGGCTCGTACTGCCGTCCGCCGATCAGGTTCGCGTACTCGTTCGACTTGAAGTCGGACAAGCGCACGATCACCGGCTCCGGTGCGAACGCGGCAGCGATCGTGCCAACGCCTTCGCACAGCTTGTCTATATAGAAGGACACCGGATCGCCGTAGCCGCTCATCTGGCGCCGGATCGTCTGCTGCAGGTCCGAGGGCAGCTGGTCGAACTCCAGCAGTGCGCGCGGATGCACGCCGATCATGCGATTGATGATGAATTCCAGGCGCGCGAGGCCGACGCCCCGATGCGGAATGCTCGCGAAGTCGAACGCACGGTCGGGATTGCCTACGTTCATCATGATCTTGGTCGTGATCGGCGGCAGCGAGTCCAGCTCCAGGTTTTTCTGCTCGAACGGCAAGGCGCCGTCGTAGACGAAGCCCGTGTCGCCCTCGGCGCACGACACCGTGATCGGCTGGCCCTCGCGAATCGTCTCGGTTGCGTCACTGCAGCCGACGACAGCCGGAATGCCGAGCTCACGCGCGATGATCGCCGCGTGACAGGTGCGGCCGCCGCGATTGGTGACGATCGCCGCAGCGCGCTTCATCACCGGTTCCCAATCCGGGTCGGTCATGTCGGCGACGAGCACGTCACCGCTCTGCACGCGCGTCATTTCCTTCACGTCGCGGATGATGCGAGCCGGACCCGCGCCGATACGCTGGCCAATCGAACGGCCGCTCGCCAGCACCTTCGACTTCTTGCCCTTGAGCGCGAAGCGCTGCACCGTCCTGCCGGCGCGGCTCTGTACCGTCTCGGGGCGTGCCTGCAGGATGTAGATCTTGCCGGTCTCGCCATCCTTGCCCCACTCGATGTCCATCGGGCAGCCGTAGTGCTCCTCGATGATGAGTGCCTGCTTCGAGAGCTCGATGAGGTCGGCGTCGCTGATCGAGAAGCGCCGGCGATCCTCCTGTGCGACGTCCACTGTTGACACGCGTGTTGCAGCACCCGGTGCGCTATAGACCATCTTGATGGCTTTCGCGCCGAGCGTGCGCCGCAGAATCGGCGCATGTCCCGAACGCAGCGCTGCTTTGTAGACGTAGAACTCGTCCGGGTTCACCGCGCCTTGTACGACCGTTTCGCCAAGACCGTATGAAGATGTGACGAAGACGACGTTGCGGAAGCCCGAGTCCGTGTCGAGCGTGAACATGACACCGCTCGCGCCAAGATCGGAACGCACCATGTACTGAATGCCCGCCGACAGCGCGACCTGGTCGTGCGCGAACCCCTGGTGCACGCGATACGCGATCGCGCGATCGTTGAACAGCGAAGCGAACACTTCGTGCACGCACTTGAGCAGCGCGTCGCGTCCACGCACGTTGAGGAACGTTTCCTGCTGGCCGGCGAACGATGCATCCGGCAGATCTTCTGCGGTCGCCGATGAGCGCACTGCGACGGCGATGTCGCGTCCGCCGCTCATGCGCTCGAACGATTCGAGGATCTCGCGTTCGAGGCGCGGCGGGAACGGCGTCGCCAGGATCCACTGACGGATGCGCGCACCGACGGTCGTGAGCGTCTCGACATCGTCGACGTTCAGCGTCGCCAGCTCCTTCGAGATGCGCGCTGCCAGGTCTTCGTGCTGCAGGAAGTCGCGATAAGCCTGCGCTGTCGTCGCGAAGCCGTCGGGCACCGCGACGCCGGCTTTCGCCAGGTGACTGATCATCTCGCCAAGCGAGGAATTTTTACCGCCAACGGTCTCGACGTCGTGACGGCCGAGCTGGGCGAAGGGGATGGTGTAGGCGCTGCTCATGCTCATGGGGCGCGCATTCTAACTCTTGATCCGCGCGGTGGTCAGGTGCGACAGTCAGGAGATGGACAGAAGAACGGTTTTTTTCGTATCCGACCAGACCGGCGTGACCGCGGAGACGATGGGTCACAGTCTGCTGACGCAGTTCGACGGGCAAGCGTTCAGACAGGTGACTCTGCCATTTATATCTACGGTTGACAAGGCGGAAGAGGCTGTGCGCAGGATCAATGCGACCGGTGCAGCAGAGGGCGTGCGGCCCGTGATTTTCAGCACGCTCGTGCAAGAGGACATGCGCGAGATCATCAAGCGCGCCAATGGCCTGTTCCTCGATTTCTTCGACGCCTTCCTCGGCCCGCTGGAGCAGGAGCTCAAGGTGAAGTCGTCGCGCGCGCAGGGCAGGGCGCACGGCATGTCCGACATCGGCGCGTACACGTTGCGCATCAACGCGACCAACTTCGCGCTCGCCAACGACGACGGCGCGATCACACGCGACTACGACCGTGCCGACCTGGTGCTGGTCGGCGTGTCGCGCTCGGGTAAGACGCCGACGTGTTTGTACATGGCCCTGCAGTACGGCATTTTTGCCGCGAATTTTCCGTTCGCCGACGAGGAATTCGAGTCCGGCGCGTTGCCGGCGTCGCTGGTGAAATGCCAGCGCAAGCTGTACGGATTGACGATTGCGCCTGAGCGCCTGCAACAGATCCGCAACGAGCGGCGCCCGAACACCAAGTATTCCTCGCCGTCGCAAGTCGAATACGAAGTGCGCACGGCCGAATCGATCTTCCGACGCTACGACATTCCCTGCATCAACACAACCGAGTGTTCCATCGAAGAGATCGCGAGTCGCATTCTCGACAAGACCGGGCTCGAACGACGTCTTCGACCGTGACGCAAGTCTCATGCCGCTGGCCGAAGGCGAAAATCGCTGTGCTATATTCGGCCCATGTTGGCGACACTGGAACACGACACGAATTGTGCAGTCAGCTGGCGCGCCCGGCCGGGCAGCTTCGTCAGCTTGATGTCGCTGTACGAGAGCAACTACATCCGCCTTGCACGGCTCGTGCCTGATCTGCACGAAGTGGAGGGTTCGCACGTCTCGCGCGTCGCTGGCGACTGCGCGTTGCATCTCGCGGTAGATGAGCGTGCGCGCTACACGACTACTTTCCGGCTCACGTATGTCTTCGACGACGCCGGCACGCCGCTCGCGGATCCGGATCTGCAGATTCGCGTTTATCACGATGCACGTCTCGCCGAAGTGCAGGCTTGTGCACGCTGGCATCGGCATTCGATGCTCGAAGCACTGCGCTCGCAGCTCGCACGCGAGCTGGGCGATCGCTGGCTGCGCAACGTGATGCTGAACAAGTGGCTCGACTATTGCGTCGAGCGCGGTCACCGCTTCCCAGGCCCGTCGCGCTGAACGACACCCAGGGCCGCCATCGCGTCCTGCGCCCGCGAACATGGCCATCTCCCGACTGAGCAACATTCGTCAGCTGCTGCCTGGGGCTCGTCAGCCCGAGCAGGACGAGCGGCTGCTGCAACTGTTCTGGAATCGCGCCGAGCTCAAGAAGGAGCTGACGCGGTTGCAGGACGAGCGCTTGAAGCTGCTCGAGCAGGTTCGCAATCAGGAAACAGCGACCGCGCGGGCCAAGGAACACGTACAGGTCCTCGAAGAGTACCTAGGCAATCCTGAGATCGCTGTACACGCACTCGTCTACTTCCAGTTGCGAGCTGTATGGCGTGCAGCAGGCGCGCGACTCGGGCGCTTCGCGGAGCAACTCAGGCAGCAACAGACAGATCGCGAACAGCGCCGCCAGGTGATCGAGTTCGACCAGACTCGTCGCCGCGAGCTCGCGGATTTCGATCGTCGCATTCACGACGCGCGTTCGCGCGCCGACATGCTCGAAGCGCAGATCAAGCTGATGGATGCGAAGCTGGCAGCGATGCGCGGTTTCTGGAACTACTTCCGTCGCCGGCGCCTGGCCGAGGAAATCGAAACCGAGCGCACGCAGTGGGACGAGGCAGTCACGTTGGTGACGGACCTGTCCGATGATCGTACGAATCTCGAAGAGACGCCGCCGCCGGAGTTTCCGGGCATCACCGTCGACGGTCGTCGCGTCGTCAACACTGCAGTCATCGCGTACGCGCAGCAGCTCGTGGCCGCACTCGCGGCTGGCGGTCTTGCAATGCTGGCGAAGGAGACGACGTCGAAGCGACTGTTCGACGTTCGTTACGGCAGCCCCACGGATTGCGCACGCCTCATGACACTGCTTCGCGATGGCCTCGCGATGCTCAAGGACGAAAGCGAGAATCTCGGGGGATTGAAGGAACGTACCGATGCTGTGCGGGCGACGGCGAGTTACCGCAGCGATGCGGACACGGTGCCGCTGACCGATTCGATCGGTACGTTGCCGATGCCGACGGCGCCGGTGTCAGGCCTGGAAACGGCGAATCGCGCCGGCGTCAACGTGCTGGTTGACGACTACTGGGATCTGTACCAGTCGCTGCTGCAGTAGACCGGTCAGTCCGGTTCCCCACGTTGCGCGTCCAGCGCGCTGCATTGTCCAGCCACACGTACATCGACGGTACGATCAGCAGCGACACGATCGTCGAGAAGCCGAGGCCGCCGATGATCGCGCGCGCCATCGGGTAATACGCCGGGCCTCCGTTGCTGCCGCCGCCAACCTGCGCATCGCCGATTGCGAGCGGCAGCATCGCCAGCAGCGTGGTGAGAGTAGTCATGAGAATCGGTCGCAGGCGATCGCGACCTGCCTGAATGATCGCCGCCGTGCGCTCCATGCCTGTTGCGCGCAGCTGTGCGATGTGCGCGACCAGCACGATGCCGTTGTTCACGACGACACCCATCAGGATCAGGATGCCGATCATCGCCATGAACGTCAGCGGCGTTACCGTCGCAAACAGGAACCAGAACACGCCGACGATCGCGAACAGGATCGAACTCAGGATGGAGACCGGGAGCAGCGTCGATTCGAACAACGCAGCCATGACCAGATAGATCATGACGAACGCCAGCGCGATGTTGATCATCATGGTCTGCACGGTCTCGTCGCTCTGCTCGGCGCCGCGTCCGAACTTCCAGGTGTAGCCCGGCGGCAGCGGGAAGCCCTTCATCAGCGGCTCGATGACCTTCTTGACTTCGTCGAGCGTCGTGCCGGCCGCGAGATTGCCCGCGACGACCACTGATGTGAGACGGTTGATGCGCTCGATGGCGCGATCGCCAGGTTCGACACGGAATGTCGCGACGGTGCCGAGTCCGACGGTCGAGCCATCGGGCAGCGTGAGCGGCAGCGATGCGAGATCCTCGATTGCTTGTCGATCGGTGGCGCGGAACAGCAGCCGCATCGTGACCTCGCGTTCAGCCGTGCGCAGTTCGCGCAATCGGTCGCCGCGCATCGCGGCCGCGACGGTCGCGGCGACCATCTCTGAGGTCAAATTGAGTTGCGCCGCGCGGTCACGGTCGACCACGATCTGCACTTGCTCGTCGCCGCTGCGCGCTTCGGAGTGCACGCCCTCGAGACCTGGAATCGCAGCAAGCTGTCGCGACACTTCGAACGACAGATCGTAGAGCCGCTCGGTGGAGTCGCCCGAGAGTTGCAGGCTGAAGCCCTTGCCCGGTCCTTGCTGGTCGAACTGGAAGCTCGGCTCGCCGATGAGGATCTCCGGCATCTCGTCCGCGATCCATTGCATGACGTCCTTGGCGCGAACGCGGGCCTCGTCCTTCGGCGTCAGTTGCAGCAAGCTCTGGGCGCTGACGCTGTCGTAGCGCGAATAGACGCTCTTGATATCGAAGCGTTCCTTGTTCGCTATCAGGAAGGCTTCGATCCGATCGACGGCCTGCTCCACCTGCGCAAGCGGATGCGTACCCTTGATGTGATAGTCGAGGTACAGGCCACGGCCGGCGTCCTGCGGAAACGGATCGACCTTGAGCGCCTTCGTCGCGAACAATGCTGCCGGCGAGGCAATGATGATGAGCAGCGCAATCCCGGTCTTGCCTGGATTGCTCAGCACCGACCGCAAGGCGACTGCGTAACGGTCCTGCAAGCGCCCGAGGAAAGACGCGCTCGTAATCTCCAGCGGCGCGCGGATGCGCACGCTCAGCATCGGAATAATTGTCTGTGCGACGAGCAGCGAAGCGACCATCGCGATCACGATCGGGATCGCGACGTGTTTCATGAGAATCGTGATCTCGCTCGGCGAGCCGAATACCAGCGGCACGAACACGATGATCGTCGCCAGCGTGCCGGCGAGTGTCGCGACGCCAACGTCGCGAACCCCGCGCAGCGTAGCGGCACGCGGATTGTCCGGATCTAGCTGGCGATGTCGGAATACGCTCTCAGTGATCACGACCGCGTTGTCCACGAGCATGCCAATCGCCAACATCATGCCCATCATCGAGAAGATGTTGAGCGTCAAGCGGAGGAAGTAGAGCGACGCCAGCGTAATCAGCAGCGAGCCCGGGACCGCAAGCGCGACGATCGCGGTCATCGACCAGTCGCGCAGGAAGAAGAACAGCACCGCGATCGCGAGCACCAGGCCGATCAGTCCGGCATCGCGCAGGCTGCCCAGAGAGTTGCGGATGCTCTCGGCCTGGTTGCCGATGACGATGATGTTGATCCCCTGCAGCTGCGGCAGCGTCTTGGCACGCTCAATCTCCTTGAGTGCTGCATCGACCACTTCGACGACGTTTGCCTGCGTCGTTTTGAATATATCGAGGCCGACGGCCGGTCGGTTGTCGAGATGCCGGCCCATCTCCAGCTCGGGAGCGACCATCTCGACCTCCGCGATGTCGGCGAGCCGGACCGCGGAAGTCACGCGCAGGTTGCGGATGTCATCCAGCGTGCGGAATTCGCCGATCGGCCGGATGCTGAAGCGCTGACCCTGCTCGGTGATCTCACCGGCGCTGACGGAGAAGTTGCTCTTCTGCAGCAGCGTCGCGAGTTGCTGCACGTCGATGCTGTGCGCTGCCATCCGCCCTGCGTTAATCAGGATGCGCACCTCGCGCGGCGCGACGCCTTGCAGCTCTACACGAGCGACGCCGGGGACGCGTTCCAGCGGTCGCTTCAAATAGCGCTCGAGGGAGTCGTACTGATCGGTGAGGTCTTGATCGGCCGAGATACGGACGACGACCACCGGCTGATCCGACGCATTGAAAGAGAATGCCAGGATGCGATCGGCACCGGCCGGCAGCTCCGCGCGGATCGAATCGAGCTTGGTGCGTACGTCGAATGCAGCCGCGTCGATGTCGCGGCCCCAGTCGAACTGGATCTGGAACGTCGCCTGTTCGGCTTCGGAGCGCGAGCGCAGCTCTTCGATACCTGCGAGGGTGGACAGTGCTTCTTCGACTGGCCTCGTGATCAGCTGCTCGACTTCTTCGGGCGTCGAGCCGGGGTAGGGGATGATCACCTGCATGCCCGGGAACGTGACGTCGGGGAACTCTTCGAGCGGCAACAGGTGCAGCGCAATCAGGCCGACGAGCACCAATGCAATGAACGTCATCGCTGTCGTGACGGGTCGCTGCAGCGCTGTGCTCGTGTGGAGCATGCTCAGGATCCCGTCGACGCGGGTGCCGGGACTGTTGTCGCTGCGTACGCCTTGCGATCCATCACCGAGTAGACGACGGGAATCACGAGCAGCGTCAGGAATGTCGTGAGCGTGACGCCGCCGATCACCGTGATCGCCATCGGCGCCCGCAACTCCGCACCCTCGCCAACGCCGATCGCCATCGGTACGAGGCCCAGAATCGTCGTCAGCTTGGTGATCAGGATCGGCCGCAGGCGCGCGCGACCCGCGGCGACGATCGCTTCCACTTTATCCAGCCCGCGCTCGCGTGCCTGGTTCACTGCGTCGATCAATACGATCGACTGGTTGACGACGATGCCCGCCAGCATGATCAGACCGATATAGGCGACGACGTTCACCGTCGTGCCGGTCAACCACAGTGCCCACACCGCGCCGATCACCGCGAGCGGGATCGTGAGCAGGATGACGAACGGATGGACCAGCGACTCGAACTGCGAAGCCATGACGAGGTAGACGAGAAACACTGCGAGCACCAGCGTGAGCTGTAGCGACGCGAAGGAATCGCGCATCTCCTCGCTCTGACCCGAGATGTACGCAGTCGCGCCCGCAGGCATTTCGGTGGCCTTGAGAATCCCCTGCAACGCGACCACGCCCGTGCCGAGGTCGGTACCGACCACATCGGCGGAGACGATCGCCACACGTTCCTGGCCGATGCGCCGGATTTCCGCCGGGCCGCTGGCGAGTGTCACGTCAGCAACGGCCGTGAGCGGTACGGGGCGCTCGCTGCCTGGGTTGACGATCAGACGGCGGATCTCTTCGATCGACGCGGAATGCGTGTCGACGCTGCGCACGAGCACGTCGATCTTCTTGTCGTTCAAGCGGTAGCGAGTTGCGACCTCGCCGCGCACGCTCTGCACGACGCGGTCGGCGATGTCGCGAACTGCGAGCCCGAGCTGCGTTGCGCGCTCCTGGTCGAACACGATCTGGATTTCCGGATTGCCGGCCTCGACGGTCGAACGCACGTCGCGGAACAACGCAGTCGCGAGCATGCGTGTGTGCACGCGTTCCGCGGCCTGCGCGAGGCGATCGAGGTCATATCCGGTGATGACGACTTCGAGTGGCGTCGACAGCGCGAACAGGCTTGGGCGACTGAACTGGTGCTGCACGCCGGGCATCTGCTGCAGCGACTTGCGAAGCTGATCGATCGCGTGCTCTTCGTCCGCGCGCGTCGCGCCGCTGCCGAGCGTGACGCTGACTCGACCGGTGTTCTCGCCGGAATCCACCGGGTTCGCGTCCAGGCGGTTGCCCGTGCCTGCGACGGCATACGAAAGACCCAGGTTCGGCAGCTGCTGACTCGCAAGCTGCACACGCGACACGGCCTGGTCGGTGACTTCCAGCGGCGTGCCGGCCGCCAGGCGCAAATCGATGTTGAACTCGCCTTGCGAAATCTGCGGCACGAGTTCGCTGCCGAGTTGCGGCACTATCAGCATCGTGACGAGGAACAGCGCCAGCGCGCCGCCGAGCACTTTGATTCGATGCGCCAGCGCCCAGCGGATCGCAGGCGGGTACATACGCTCGCACCAGGAGTAGAGCGACTGCGTTGCGTTCACGGCCGGGCGGAACAATCGCTCCATCGTGCGCGAGATCGCGCCCGCAACGCGACGCAGAGCTGACAGGGCACTTGATATCGCGGCGGAGACTCTGCCGAGGGGCTTGGCCGGCTCAGCACCTTCGTCGGACTGATCAGCGGCGTCGCCGCCGGCAGCGAGCATCGGAACCAGCGTCAGTGCTACGGCGAGCGACAAGAGCAGCGAGTAAGTGACCGTCAGTGCCTGATCTTTGAACAACTGGCCGGCAATGCCGGAAATGAACACCATCGGAAAGAACACGGCGACCGACGTCAGCGTCGCAGCAGTCACGGCAGTCGAAACCTCGCGCGTGCCCATTTGCGCTGACTCTGCACGCGAGTAACCGTGCTCGCGTTTGCGCACGATTGCTTCCAGCACGACCACCGCATTGTCGACCAGCATGCCGACCGCGAGCGCCAGGCCGCCGAGCGACATGATGTTCAGCGACAGATCCGACATGTACATCAGCATGAACGTGCCGACGACTGAAACCGGAATGGCCACGCTCGTGATGAGCGTCGTACGCGCGTCGCGCAGGAAGAGGTAGAGCACGATGATCGCCAACAGACCGCCGAGCGCAGCGGCGAATTTCACTTCACCGATGGCCGCGGCGATGAAGTGCGACTGATCGTAGACGGTGACGACCTCGGACTGCGTCGGAAATGCCTTGTCGATCTGCTCCAGCTTTTTGCGCACGCCGCCGGCGAGCTGCACTGTGTTCGCGTCGCCTTCTTTGTAGACGGCCAGCTCGATGCACTCGCGTCCATTCACGCGCGTGATCGCTTCGCGGTCCTTGTGACCGTGCGTGACGCTGGCGACGTCGCGCAGATATACGGGCCGGCCGCCGACGGTTGCGATGATCGCGTTCGCCATCTGATCGATCGACTGGAATTCGTTCAGCGTCCGCACCAGGAAGCGTTGGGTGCCTTGTTCGAGGCGACCGCCGGACAGGTTGACGTTCTCGGCGCGCACGCGGCGCGTGACTGTGTCGATCGAGAGGCCGAGCTGCGCGAGCTTCTGCTGGTCGACCTGAATCTGGATCTCGTCCTCGTAGCCGCCGCTGACTTTGACCGCGGCGGAGCCCTCCACCGATTCCAGCTCCGGCTTGAGGCGATCCTCGGCGAAACGCCGCAGGTCGCGCAGGCGTGCCTGGGCGGCGTCGGCCGTGGTCACGCTCGCTTTGTCCGTCAGTGCCAGCCGCATTACCGGCTCGCTCGCCGGATCGAACCGCAGCAGCAGCGGACGCTTCGCCTCCAGCGGCAGCAACAGCAGGTCCAGCTTCTCGCGCACGTCGATGCCGGCGAGATCCATGTCCGTGCCCCAGGCGAACTCGAGCGTCACGTCCGACTGCCCGGAGCGCGACACGGAGCGCACGTGGCGCACGTTACGGATGATGCCGACGGCTTCCTCGACCGGCCGCGTAATGAGGTTCTCGACCTCCAGCGGCGCCGAGCCGGGCAGCTCGGTGCGAACGGTGAGAGTGGGGTAGGAGAGGTCGGGCAGCAGGTCGACCTTGAGGCGCAGCAGCGAGACGACGCCGAACAGCAGCAGCGCCACCGTCAGCATCAGGATCGTTACGCGCCGACGGATCGCAAACTCGACGATGTTCATTGAGGCTAACTCGCGCCGGAGTTGCGCTCGGCCACTGCAGCGCGCGGCGACTCGTCGATGAGCCGGATCGTGCTGCCCGACTTCAGCCCGTTCTGGCCGACGACGACGATGCGCTCATCGCCGTTCAAGCCCTCGACCACTTCGATCAGTCCGGCGTTGGTGAGCCCGGTCTTGATGCTGCGCTGTTCGGCCTTGTCACCGTTCGCGACGAATACGGTCGGCGCGCCCTCGGCTTCGACGATTGCGCCGCGGGGGATGCGCAGCGCGGCGCTGCGGCGTTCGAGCACGATGCCGACGCGCGCGAACATGCCCGGCTTGAGCTCGCGCTTCGGATCGAGCACTTCGATGGTCGCCTTGAACGTGCCCGTGGCGGGGTCGAGCGTCGGACTGATGCGCTGGACGCGGCCAGCAAAGTTCGCACCGGAGAGCGCGTCGACGATGATCGTGACTGCCTGCTCTGCGCGGAGCTTGGCGAACTCGCGCTCCGGTACGTGCACCTCGGCGATCAGCGGATCGAGATCCGTGACCTGGAAGGTGCGATCGTTGACGTTGATGGTGTTGCCGACCTTGATGTGGCGGGCGGAAATCACGCCGGCGATCGGCGCACGGATCTCCGTGTAACCGACGTTGAGCTGCGCGAGGTCGCGCGCCGCCTTGAGCCATTCCATTTCTGAGCGCGCGTTGTCGACGGCCTGGGAAGCCACCAGCTTGCGATTGAACAGCTCCAGCGTGCGCTGGTATTCGCGTTCGAGCTTGCGCAGGTTCACTTCGGTCTGCTGCAACTCGAAGCGCAGACGGTCGCCATCCAGTCGGGCGAGCACTTGCCCGGCCTTCACGTGATCGCCTTCCTCGACCAGCAGTTCGCGGACTTCACCGCCGACCTTGGCGACGACGGTCGCCTCCTGATCGGCCTGCAGAGGCGCTGTTCCGGCGTAAACGGAGACCATCTCACCGCGCGAGGGCACCTCGACCTGCACGGGAATCGCCGCTGTGGCGCTCTCCGCAGCATCCTTTGCGGCGCCCTTGCCGCAGCCGTTCAAGCCGAGCATTGCGACCCCGATCAGCAGCGAAACGGCCGCCAACCGGCCCCTAAGACGCGACAACCGTCGCGAAAGCGTTATGTTCATTGGACTTGTGCCAGGCAAGCTGCGTGCAGCAATCCCGCTGCGAGGTAGCCGCATAGTAGGAGTGTTTGGTGTTGTAGTCAACTACAACACCAGCTCATCACTGAGCTCAGCCGCCCTGAACGGGCGGCCGTGGCCGGTCAGGGCGTTGCCGGTCGCTCCGCGTCCGACTTGAGGCGTGTCAGGTACAGACCCTTCATGCCACTCAGGTCAGCCGCGATCTCCGTCGTCTCGGAAAGCACCGCGTCCGGAGGCTCGGCGCCATTGAGATCGGCGAGTGAGTTCAAAGGTTTCAGTCCGCGCGCCGCGCGCCGCTCGTTTTCGCGAGCCATGCGCTCTTTCTCCAGCTGCTCGCGTTCGGCGATGCGGGTCTTGAGATTGAGCGACAGCTTCTTCTGCGTGCGCACCTTCTCGAACGAGTCGAGATCGGCGAGCAGCAGGCGGAAGTCCGGATCGCTGGAGATGCGCTCCTCGTGTGAGTGCTCGAGCGTCGGCACTGCCTGGCTCAGCTGGTTCTCGCGGCCGAACTCGACCGGGCGGATACGATCCCAGGGCAGGGCGCTTTCACGCGTGCTCTCACCGACTTCTTCGGTGCTGATGGCCGTCGGCATGGAGATGTCAGGCTGCACGCCGCGATGCTGCGTGCTCTCACCCGTAACTCGATAGTACTTGCCGATGGTCACGGTGAGCTGACCGAAGCCCGGATCCGGGCCAAGCGCGTAGCGATCGAGCGGATACAGGTTCTGCACCGAGCCTTTGCCATAGGTCTGCTGGCCGACGATGAGGCCGCGGCCGTAGTCCTGAATCGCGCCGGCGAAGATCTCGGAGGCGGAGGCGCTGAAGCGGTCTACCAGCACGATCAGCGGTCCATCCCAGGCGATGCTCGGCTCCGGATCGTCGAGGACTTCGACGCGGCCGCCGGTCTCGCGCAGCTGCACGATCGGACCGCCCGGAATGAACAGGCCCGACAGCGCCGTGGCCTCGGTGAGGTGGCCGCCGCCGTTGCCGCGCAGATCCATGATCAATGCTTCGATGTGATCGTTCTTCTGCAGATCTTCGATGAGCTTGCGCACGTCGCGCGTGGTGCTGCGGTAATCCTTGGCACCAGAGGTCTTCGCCTCGAAGTCCTGGTAGAAACTCGGTACGTTGATGACGCCGATCGGGATCTCGCGATCGCCGCGCTTGATCTTGCGCACTTCCTTTTGCGCAGCCTGCGCTTCCAGCGTGACCTTGCTGCGCGTGAGTGCCAGCTCTTTCTCGGACGAGCCCGGAGCCGCACCGGCCGGCAGAACCTGCAGGCGCACGGTCGTGCCGACTTTGCCGCGAATGATCTGCACCACGTCGTCCAGGCGCCAGCCGACCACGTCGACGAACTTGCCGTTCTTGCCTTCGCCGACTGCAAGGATGCGGTCGTTGGCGTTGAGCGAGCCGTCCACCGCGGCCGCGCCGCCCGGGAGAATGTTCAGCACGGTGACGTAGTCGTCGACGAGCTGCAGCGACGCACCGATGCCTTCGTACGACAGGCTCATCTGGATGCGGTACTCCTCGGAATTGCGCGGCGAGAAGTAACTGGAGTGCGGATCGAACACGTGCGCGAACGCGTTCATGAACACTTCGAAGATGTCGTCGCTGGTGACCTGCTCGGTGCGCTTGAGCACGCGCTCGTAGCGCTTCTGCAGGACGTCCTTGGTTTCCGCCCAGGGCTTTTCGGTGAGCATCAGCGACACGGCGTCGTTCTTGACGCGCTTGCGCCAGATCTCGTTCAGCTCTTCGGGCGTCTTGGCCCACGGCGCCTTGGCGCGATCGAACTCGAACGACTCCTCGACGGTAAAGTCGGGCTCGGTCTTCAACAGCTGCAGCGCGTAGCTGACGCGCTCGCGGTTGCGGACCTGGAAGCGGTTGAAGATCGTGAACACCGGCTCGAGCTGGCCGGAGACCACTGCGTCGTCGAGCTGATAGCGGAAGCGCTCGAACTCGGCGATGTCGCTGGCCAGGAAGTAGCTGCGTCCGCCGTCGAGCTGCTCGATGAAGCGATCCAGCACCAGCGACGAGACCGGGTCGTTGATAGGCGACTGGCGGTAGTGCGAGCGCTCGATCACGTTGCTGACGAGCTTGCTGACGCGGCGTTGCCGCTCGGTCGGTGTGAGGTCCTGAGTCTCAGCGGTCGCTACAGCTTTGGCGACCGGCGCCTGCGCTGTGCCGGCGAGGAGGCCGCACACCACCACGAGGGCCGGCAGACTGAACAAAAGTGTCGCGCGGCGGGGGCGGGCGGACTTGCGGGGTTCAGGCAGGGACGACTGATACACTGTTTCACATCCTCATCTGGCGAGCCGGCGACACCGATATACAGATTTCGGCACGTGCCAGCTGGTTCCCGAATTTACGTCGAACCGTTCTATGGGCAAGGCTAGAGACACCCTGCGCTCCGATCAAGTACGCCTAGGTCCAACGGCTGGAGGCGGATCTGCGCCGCAGTTCGTTCCCACTCGGAGGCCATCGTGCGCCCGCTGGCAGTCCTGAACGCTATCGTGTTCGGCTCGGCCGCGGCGATCACATTCGGCCTGGCCGGGGTGCTGGTGATCTTCCTGGTCTTGCAGGGACAGTATCCGCAGATGCGGGCCGAATTCCCCGTCCTGGTTCGCAGCAGCGCTGTGTTCGCCCTGCTGGCGGGGGTTTCGGGCGCGAGTCTCCTGGGCATGCTCAAGGGCAGGCGGTGGCGCTGGCTGGCGCACGCTGCCATGTGGCTGGTGGTCGCGGGCATAACGGCTTTGTACTGGCCGAGGTGAGCGGCCGGATATGGGGAAAACCCCCAAAAAAGCGCCTTGTCAGCGCTTGCTGACCTTTTCCCAGGCGTTGCGCTTCTCAAATGCGCCGCTGTTGTACGGATCGAAGCCTTTGACGCTTCCCGTCTTCTGCTTGCGGACGCTCGTCGTGTCGGACCGTTCAGCTGGGCGAGCAGGCGGCGCCGTGAAGCGCGCGGGCTCGTCTGTGTCCTCGACCTCGGTGCGCCCGCCAAACCACTTGGCGAACCACATAACTGCCTTCTTCCCGAACTACAGCCAAATCAACAGGATCTCTTGTTCTTGTGAGTCGCAGAATTACACGCGCGCGGGTGCGGGGAAATCCCCAATCGCGAGAACTGTGAGGTCAATCACATTACATTTGCGGCCACTCGTGCCTGGGTCACTCGGCGCTGACGCGCGGCTCGACGCGACGTGCGTCTTCCGGTGTCCGTCGAGGCGGCGGTAAGGAATCCGGGGAGGGGGCTGGCGCCGCTGGGTCGCGGCCGGCGCCGGCGAAGATCAATCGCAGCACGGAAATGAGGGCGAGCGGTCCCAGGGCGATCGCCCAGGCCCGGATCGAGGGTTCGGCGAGGTCGCCGAAGAAATCGCCGTAAAAACGACCGAGCCCACGGTTGTCGCCATACGGTCCGAGCAGCGCGCCGCCGACCGAGAAGATCGCGGCGGGGAGCGCGAACAGTCCGATCGCGAGCCAGATGCTCGCGAAGATCGCCTCGAAGTGTACCCGGCGCCGATAGCGATTGCCGGTAACTTCCGGGGCGTCCGTGTCGGGGGCAGGCGGCTCAGCAATGGGTCGATTCATGAATTGAGGATATCATCCAGCGATGACTGCCGGCCCTGACGCACGCGCTCCCACCCGCACGGCCGTGATCGGCGTCGGCTACCTGGGACGCTTCCACGCACAGAAGTACGCGCAGCTCGAGCATTCGAAGCTGGTCGCGGTCGTCGATGCAGATGCGGCTGCGGCGGCAAAAGTCGGCGCGGAGTGGGGCGTCCCCGCCGTGGCTGACTATCGCGAGATCCTCGGTCAGGTCGATGCCGTGAGTCTTGCGGTACCGACGCCGTTGCATCACCCCATCGGCCGCGCGCTGCTGGAGCAGGGCATTCACGTGCTCGTCGAGAAACCCATTGCGACGACAGTCGCCGAGGCGCGCGAGCTGATCGATGTCGCCCGCGCCAATCGCTGCACGCTGCAGGTGGGGCATCTCGAGCGCTTCAACCCGGCGATCCTCGCGGCGGCAGGTCGACTGAAAGAGCTGCGCTTCGTCGAATCGCATCGGCTCGCGCCGTTCAAGCTGCGTGGCACCGACGTGAGCGTCGTGCTGGACCTGATGATCCACGACATCGATCTGATCCAGGAGTTGGTCGGCGCGCCCATCGAAAGCATCGACGCGGTCGGTTCCAGCGTGTTCTCCAACGAGATCGACATTGCGAACGCGCGCATTCGCTTTCGTGGCGGCTGCGTCGCGAATACGACTGCGAGCCGCATCAGCCTGAAACAGGAGCGCAAGCTGCGCATCTTCCAGGACGATGCATATCTGTCGATCGACCTGCAGCAGAAGATCCTGACGGTGATTCGCAAGAAGGACGCAGCGCCGGTTGAGTCACCCGCGCAGGTGTCGATCGAGGAAGATTCTTTCGATCAGGGCGACGCGCTGCTCGCCGAGATCGAAGCGTTCCTGCGCTCGGTCCGCGAAGGCAGCCCGCCGGTCGTCAGCGGCGAAGACGGCTTGCGCGCGCTAGAGACGGCGATGCAGATCACCCGTCTCGTGCAGCAGTCGACGCAGAAGCAGGCGCAGAAATAGGCTTGGTGAGCTGCTCACGCTCCAGCGACCGCAGCGGACGACCCGCCACTTCCTGAGCTGTCTTCTGTAACCGTACCAAGCTCACCGTACCGCGTTCGCTCGCAAGCTTGCGTGCCACGTCATCGAGACTCGCCTTGCCGGCCGTCGCGCTGCGAATCTCTGCATCGACTGCGCGCAACACGATCACCGCGCGCGCTGTGGTGGCTCCATTCGAATGCGGGCCGAACAATGTCGGTGAGCGTTGCGCCCAATGCGACAGATGCTTCACGGCCTCCTTGTAACGCTGCTCGCTGATGCCGCCGGAGCGACGCAGCGTTTCGAGCGAGTAGTGCTCGGCCAATCCTTCCACGATCCAGTCGCTTTCCTCGTCGCCGCGGATGCCGAGAGCAATGTGCCCGAGCTCGTGTAACAGCGTGCTCGTGCGGTTCTCGCTGATCAGCGGCCGGTCCGAGTGCAGGAACATCGATGAGGGTCCCGACAGGCCGCCGCGCCACATCGGGTCGCCCGCCGAGACGATCAATACCCGCGGCGGCATCTGCGCGAAGGTTTCCTCCAGTCGCGGCAGCGTGAATTTCAAGAACGCGAGCATGTCCTGGCGTCGCACGTTGTCGCCGGCGGGCGCCGCGACCACGACGCGCACGTTGCCGATCTTCTCGTTGCGGCTGCCGAGCTTGCCGGCAAGCATCCAGCCTTCGGGCTGATCGAAGCGTCGCGTCGGATCGTCGATCGTATAGCGCAGCTCGCCGACCGATCCGTACGGCGTCGCGACCGCCCAGCCCTGCGGCAGCTCGAATTCCAGCGTCGCGCGCGACTGCAGACTCTTGCGCGCCGTCACGCTCGCGCGCGGCACCATCTGTTCGGCACGGAAGATTGCCCAGTCGGCAGTCATGCGCGAGTCGTAGTGCTGCGGCGAGCGTTCGTGATCGACGACGAATTGATAGTGCAGCTTCGACATGTGTCCCTGCGGCTGCCACGTCACGTGCGACGGCTCTTTCTGCAGCGGATCCGTCGACGTGAATTTCTTGTGTCGCCGCGGATCGACCGTCAGCACGATGCGACTCGGCAGTCGCTCGCCGCTCAGCGCGATCTCCATGTCGACCACGCCGGTCTCCGGGCGGAAGTGCGCGCGGTAGGCGACGTCGTAGTAGCGCGGTGTGGCTGTCATCGCGGCGCCGGGCGTGAAGAGCGACAGGGCCGGGAGCAGGGGCAGGAAACGGCGGGCAATCATCGTGGCTTGCAGTGTACTCGCCTTGAAATGGATCGGGCCCACCCTATGTATCGGCTCATCGGCGCGCGACCACAGGCCACGCGTCATGGAACGGCACTGGATATTTTTGCCTGATTTTTTTGCTTTGGAGATTACAACCATGACACTCATTCGCTACGAGCCCTGGAGCGTGCTCAATCAGCTGCACGGGCAGATCAACCGGCTGTTCGACGCGGAAGTGGATCGCGACGCGGCAACCTCCGCTGCGACGGCCGACTGGATTCCTCAGGCGGACATCGAAGAGTTTGCCGATCGCTTCGTGTTGAAGCTGGACGTCCCCGGCGTCGAGCTGCAGGCGGTCGAGATCACGCTGGACAACGGCCTGCTCGCCCTCAGCGGCGAGCGTGCCAAAGACGCTTCCGGCAAGGACGCGCAGCGCACTCGCGTGGAGCGTCCGCACGGCCGCTTCCATCGGCGCTTCACATTGCCTGACACTGTCGACGCCGCTGGTGTGCGTGCGACGGGTCGCAACGGCATCGTCGAAGTGACGATTCCGAAGCAGCCGAAAGCGCAGCCTCGCCGCATCCAGGTCGCGACGGCTTAAGCGTCCGCCTTAATGCAGTAATACGGGCCTGACGGCAGTGCTGTCAGGCCCGTTTTCGTTTACGATGCGCCGCCGTCCACGCGTGGTTCTTACGGAGACCGAATGATGATTCCGGCTGGCGCCCGGCTGCGGGCAGCCGTAGCAGAAGAGCGACCCTTGCAGGTCGTCGGTGCAATCAACGCCTACAGTGCACTGCTGGCGCAGCGTGCGGGATTCCGCGCTTTGTACCTCTCCGGTGCCGGCGTGGCGAACGCTTCCTTCGGACTTCCCGACCTCGGTATCACCAGTCTCAACGACGTTTGCGAAGACGTGCGTCGCATTGCCGGCGCGGCCGAGCTGCCGCTGCTCGTCGATGCCGACACCGGCTGGGGCGCCGCCTTCAACATCGCCCGCACGACGAGTGAGCTGAGCCGCGCCGGCGCCGGTGGCATCCACCTGGAAGATCAGGTGCAAGCGAAGCGCTGCGGTCATCGTCCCGGCAAGGCGCTCGTCGGTGCGGATGAGATGGCCGATCGCATCAAGGCCGCTGTCGATGGTCGCGCCGACGATTCCTTCGTCATCATGGCGCGCACTGATGCGCACGCTGTCGAAGGGCAGGGCGCCGCGATCGAGCGCGCGCAGCGCTACGTCGCAGCTGGCGCTGACATGATTTTTGCTGAAGCGCTGGCGACGCTCGACGAGTACCGCCAGTTCACATCCGCCGTGAAAGTGCCGGTGCTCGCCAACATCACCGAGTTCGGCAAGACGCCGCTGTTCACTGTCGCCGAACTGGCGTCGGTCGGCGTCGGTCTCGTGCTGTACCCGCTGTCGGCATTTCGTGCGATGAGCCGCGCGGCTGAAAAGGTTTACGCGACGATTCGCACGCAGGGTACGCAGAAGGCCGCGGTCGATTCGATGCAGACCCGTGCCGAACTGTACGAAGTGCTCGGGTATCACGAGTACGAGCGCAAGCTCGACGATCTGTTCGGAAGGCAACCCCAGTCATGAGCGAAGCAAGTCCCGGCTTCAAGCCGAAGAAGTCGGTCGCGCTGTCCGGCGTGGTCGCTGGCAACACGGCGCTGTGCACTGTGGGGCGCACCGGCAACGACCTGCACTATCGCGGCTACGACATCCTCGACGTCGCGGCGAGCTGCGAGTTCGAAGAGATCGCGCATCTGTTGATCCACGGCAAGCTGCCGAACCATTCGGAGCTGGCCGCATACAAAGAGAAGCTGGTGCGCCTGCGCACCTTGCCGATCGCCGTGCGTGGTGTGCTCGAGCAGTTGCCGGCGGCCAGTCATCCGATGGACGTGATGCGTTCGGGCGTTTCGGCGCTCGGCTGCGTGCTGCCCGAGAAGGACGATCACAGCCCGGCCGGCGCGCGCGACATTGCGGACCGCCTGATCGCCAGCCTCGGCTCGATGCTGGTTTATTGGTATCACTACAGCCACGCTGGCAAGCGCATCGACGTGGAGAGCGAGGACGATTCGATCGGCGGTCACTTCCTGCATCTGCTGCATGGAGAGAAGCCGTCGCGCGACTGGGTGCATGCCATGCACACGTCGCTCATTCTCTACGCCGAGCATGAATTCAACGCCTCGACCTTCACCGCACGTGTCATTGCCGGCACTGGCGCCGACATGTACTCGGCGATCGCCGGCGCGATCGGCGCACTGCGCGGTCCGAAGCACGGCGGCGCGAACGAAGTGGCCTTCGAGATCCAGCAGCGCTACGAGACACCCGCTCAGGCCGAGGAAGACATTCGCGCGCGTGTCGCGAACAAGGAAGTGATTATCGGCTTCGGTCATCCGGTCTACACGATCTCCGATCCGCGCAACGAGGTCATCAAGACCGTCGCGCGCAAGCTCGCCGAGAGCAGCGGCGACACCAAGATGTATTCGATCGCCGAGCGCCTCGAAGCGGTCATGAAGCAGGCGAAGAATATGTTTCCGAACCTCGACTGGTATTCGGCCGTGTCCTATCACCTGATGGGCGTGCCGACCGCGATGTTCACGCCGCTGTTCGTCGTCGCGCGCACCACCGGCTGGGCCGCGCATGTCATCGAGCAGCGCATCGACGGCAAGATCATTCGTCCGAGCGCCAACTACACCGGGCCGGAGAACCTGAAGTTCGTGCCGCTCGACGCAAGAAAATGAACGAGAGGAACTGACGAGCACCTATGTCGACCCACGATTACAAATCCGCCGAACGACCCGCCCCCGACAAAGTTCTCACCGACATCGCCGACTACGCGCTGTCCTATCGCATCGACAGCAAAGCAGCGTACGAGACCGCGTACTACTGCCTGATGGATACCCTCGCCTGCGGATTCCAGGCGCTGCAGTACCCGGCGTGCACGAAGCTGATGGGACCGGTCGTTCCAGGCGCAACGCTTCCGGGCGGCGCGCGCGTGCCGGGCACTTCGTACGAGCTCGATCCGGTGCAGGCGGCGTTCAACATCGGCACGATGATCCGCTGGCTCGATTTCAACGACACGTGGCTCGCCGCGGAGTGGGGCCATCCGTCAGATAACCTCGGCGCGATCCTCGCTGTTGCCGATTACCTCTCGCGGCGTAACGCGTCGCAGGGCGCCAAGGGCCTCGTCGTTCGCGACGTGCTGACGGCGATGATCAAAGCACACGAGATCCAGGGCGTCACCGCGCTGGAGAACAGCTTCAATCGCGTAGGTCTCGACCACGTGCTGCTGGTCCGCATCGCTTCGGCGGCCGTCGCTGCCGCGATGCTCGGCGGCACGCGCGATCAAGTCATCAATGCCGTGTCGAATGCCTGGATCGATGGCGGTGCGCTGCGCACCTATCGTCATGCGCCGAACACTGGCTCGCGCAAGAGCTGGGCCGCGGGTGATGCCACGAGCCGCGCGGTACGTCACGCGTTGATCTCGCTCACCGGCGAGATGGGCTATCCGTCGGCGCTCAGCGCGAAGACCTGGGGCTTTCAGGACGTGCTGTTCAAGGGCAAGGCGCTTTCGTATCCGCAGGGCCTGGGTAGCTACGTGATGGAGAACGTGCTGTTCAAGATCTCGTACCCGGCCGAATTTCATGCGCAGACGGCGGTCGAAGCCGCGATGACGCTGCATCCGCAGGTCGCGAATCGACTCGACCAGATCGAGCGCATCGTCATCGAGACGCAGGAGCCGGGCGTGCGCATCATCGACAAGACCGGCAAGCTCGCCAACCCGGCGGATCGCGACCACTGCATCCAGTACATGGTGGCGATCCCCCTGATCTTCGGTCGCCTCACCGCCGCGGACTACGAGGACAACATCGCGAACGATGCACGCGTCGACGCCCTGCGCAGCGTCATGCAGGTGCGCGAGAACACGCAGTTCACCCAGGAATACTACGCAGCCGACAAGCGGTACATCGGCAATGCCGTGCAGGTCTTCTTCCGCGACGGCAGCTCGACTGCCCGCGTCGCGGTGGATTTCCCGATCGGTCATCGCAAGCGCCGTGCCGAAGGCATGCCCGTGCTGGTGAAGAAATTCGAGGCATCGGTCGCGCAGCACTTCACGCCGAAGCAGACGGAGTCGATCAAGGCGCTGTTCGCAGACCGCGCGCGGCTCGAGCAGATGCCGGTACAGGAGTTCGTTGCCGGGCTGGTGAAGAACTAAGAAGCTGGTGAAGAACTAAGAAGAAGGCTGGCAGCTCGCCGCGAGCAGCCGGTCCGGGGGTTGTTGGGGATGTCCGCCACGTTTCGCACGTTGGTGATCGGCGCTAGCGCCGCGAGCCCGAGCCTGCTCGCGCGCCTCATTGACGGCTCCGACATCGTCATCGACGCTGTCGTTACGCCGGATCAGGTGTTGGCGAGCGTCGCGCGCCGCGCGCCCGACCTGTTCTTCATCGACGCCGAGCAGGACCCGCAGACGCTCACCATGATCTGCGGTCTGCTCAAGGCGAATCCGGCAACGCTGCTGTTGCCCCTGCTGGCGATCGCCAAGTCGGCGAAGCAACGCATGGCTGCATTCGAGGCCGGAGTCGACGACTTCCTGACCCATGCGGTGCGGCGCGAGGAGTTCCTGGTGCGAGTGCACGCGCTGCTGCGCGTGAGCGCGGCCCGCCGGCAACTTGCGGCCGAGCAGCTCTCCCAGGAAGTTCAGCAGCGCGAGCTGATCCGCGCGGCCTTCCGCCGCTACATCTCGCCGAAACTGGCGGACAAGATCCTCGCCGATCCGCAACTGCGCGACTTCGCGCTTGGGCAGACGCAGGTGCGTGCGCGTGCCGCCGTGATGTTCGCGGACATGCGCGGCTTCACTGCGATCTCCGAACAGCTGAACCCGGTCGAAGTCGTCGGGCTGCTCAACGAGTTCTTTGCGCTGCTGACCGACATCACGTTCGAATACGACGGCACTGTCTTCAACATGGCCGGCGACGGCCTGATGGTCGGCTTCGGCGTCCCGATCGAGCAGGCGGACAGCAGCGCCCGCGCGATCGCAGCGGCGCGCCGCATGCTCGACAAGTTCGCGGTGCTCGCCGAGCAGTGGCGCCAGCGCTACCAGGTCGAGACCGGCCTCGGCATCGGCATCAATGTTGGCGAGGTCATCGCGGGCAACGTCGGCTCGGCCAACTACACGAACTACACGATCATCGGCGACACGGTGAACGTTGCCTCGCGCCTGGGCCAGCGGGCGCGAGCAGGGGAGATGCTGTTCTCCGACGCCGTGAAGCATTCGCTCGACGAGCATGGCGTGAGCGTCGGCGCCCTGCCGCTGCCGGCGCTGGTGCTGCGCGGTCGCTCGACGCCAATCGACATATTCTGCGTGCCCTCGGTGAGTCGGCTCGACTTCCGCCCCGCCTGACGCTACATTCGGCGCCATGCCTCTCGTGCGCGCACAGTCATTTACGTTTCGATTTACCGGCCCCGGCCTGTTCCAGGCGTCGGGCGTCGCGATCGTGCGCTGATTTTTCCTGTCGATCACCTCGCGTAGCCCAGACCGCCTGAAACCGGTCCGGGGGTTCGTCTGCGTCCGCCGCGCTCACGCGGCGCCCCGAACAGATTCGAACTTTCACAGGTGATGAAATGGCTACGCAACTTCTCGATTCACACGCCTACGGCCGCCTACTCGCGCTGCGCGATCTCACTGATGCCGTGCTCGGACCGCATGCGATGCAACTGCTCGTGCAACACGCGCTCGATGCTCTGCGGACGGCGTGGAACTGCCCGGTCGTCGCATATCGAGCTCCGCCGGTAGTTCCGTCCGCCGATAACTACGATGACCTCGGCTATCCGCCCGACGGTGCATCACGAGACGCGCGCTACACGCGTTATCTGACTCCCGAATTGCTTCTACGCACTCAGACGTCCGCGATGATCCCGCGCGCTCTGCGCATGATCGCGCCGGCACGTTACGACGACGTGCTGATCGCATGCCCGGGACTGACCTACCGACGCGATGCGATCGATCGTCTTCACGTCGGCGAGCCGCATCAGCTGGACTTGTGGCGCATCTCACAGCGTCCGCTGACGCGCGACGACCTGGTCGCGATGATCGAAACCGTCGCCGGTGCGATGTTGCCGGGCGTGCCGCTGCGACTGGAGCGCGCGGTTCATCCCTACACGCTCGACGGACTGGAGGTGTACGGCAACGTGCAGGGACGCTGGGTCGAAATCCTGGAGTGCGGACGCGCGCATCCGGAGTTGCTCGCGGGCGCAGGACTCGCCTCCGGGCTGGCCATGGGCATCGGGCTCGATCGCATGCTCATGCTGCGCAAAGGAATCGACGATATTCGCGCGCTGCGCTCGAGCGACCCGCGAATTCAGGCACAGATGCTCGACCTGGAGCCGTACCGCGCGGTGTCGTCGCAACCGCCGATCTATCGCGATCTGTCGGTAGCGGTCGCGGCAGAGGCGAATGCAGAAGAGCTCGGCGACCGTGTTCGTTCTACCCTGGCAGCGGCGAGCGGCAGCATCGAATCGGTCGAGGTGCTCTCGGAGACCTCTTATCTCGATCTGTCGCTCGCGGCGCGCAGGCGCTTGGGCATCGCGCCGGATCAGAAGAACGTGCTGATACGACTGGTAATCCGCGACCTGGATCGCACGCTCACCTCTGCCGAGGCGAACGAGCTGCGTGACTCCGTGTACGCCGTGCTGCACGAAGGCAGCGTCAGGACCTGGGCGGCGAAGGAGATGCAGCTATGAAACGAGGGGCGCTCGCCTACGAGCAGGGCGCTGGTACGCCGTTCTGACCGGTTCCGCTACTTGTTACGTTTCGGTTTCATCTCGCCGTCGCTGTCGTCGATGTCGTAGTCGTCGAAATCCGACAACTGCTCGGCGGTCTGACGTTCTTCGCGGATGCGCTCCAGGCGCCGCCACGCGGGCTCGCCCGCTTTCACGACCGTCTTCTTCCGCTTGTCGAGGTCGGCGATGAGGTGATCGACGTCGAGGTCGTCGGAATCGACGGCACTGCCGTCGTCTTCTTCATCCTCGAACTCTTCGGATTCCGGCTTCTCGCTCATCACACAAGTGGCGTGCGCCTTCGGCGGCGGTTGCGTGGAGTTGGCGACTATATAAGAGGTCGCGTGCCGTCCCGCAATAGCGACTTTT
Organism: Steroidobacteraceae bacterium; assembly: GCA_035493235.1. Taxonomy (GTDB): domain Bacteria; phylum Pseudomonadota; class Gammaproteobacteria; order Steroidobacterales; family Steroidobacteraceae; genus Steroidobacter. The sequence goes on along the minus strand of DATJIP010000235.1, from coordinate 6,607 downwards.
GGGCAACGCGCATTGCGTCTATTTAATGAGTTGATTGAGCTGGAAAATCGGCAGCAGCATGGCGAGCACGATCAGCAGCACCAGCCCGCCCATCACCAGAATCATCAACGGTCCGAGCAGGCCGACCGCGGCGCCGAGGATCGAATCCATCTCGCGCTCCTGGTTGGTCGCCGCGCGATCGAGCATCGTCTCCAGGTCGCCGCTGGTTTCGCCGGAGGAGATCAGGTGGATCATCATCGGCGGAAAGATCTTCGAGGCGCCGAGCGAGCGGCCGATCGCCGCGCCCTCGCGCACGCGAGCGGCGGCGTCCTGCACGGCGTCGCGCATCGGCAGATTCGTGACGACTTCGCCGGCTATGCGCATCGCCTCCAGGACTGGCACCGCGCTGGAGGTCAGTGTCGAGAACGTTCGCGCAAAGCGCGCCGTGTTGTTGCCGCGAACCACTCTGCCGATCAGGGGCAGGCGCAGCAGGAACGCATGGAAACGGCGCCGCGCCGCTGGGTCGCGCAGCCAGCGGAAGAAGGCGACGAACGCCAGGATGACGATGACCAGGGTCAGCAGCCCCCAGTGGCGCAGGAAGTCGGAAATCGCGATCAGGATCTGCGTCAGGAACGGCAGCTCGGCCTTGGAGTTCTCGAACTGCTTGACGATCTTCGGCACCACGAATGTAAGCAGCATCGCGACGATCGAGACGCAGACGATGAACAGCAGCACGGGATAGAGCATCGCGGTTAGCGTGCGGCTGCGCATCTGCTCGCGACTCTCGGTGTAGTCCGCGAGGCGCTCCAGTACGGTGTCGAGGTGGCCAGACTGCTCGCCGGCCGAAACGGTTGCGCGATAGAGCTCCGGGAACACGGCAGGGAAGTCCGACAGGCCGTCCGCCAGCGAATGACCTTCCATGACCTTGGCGCGCACGCCCATCACGATACTGCGGATGCGCGGCCGCTCGGTTTGCTCCGAGACCGCCATCAACGCTTCTTCCAGCGGCAGACCGGAGCGAACCAGCGTCGCGATCTGTCTGGTCAGCAACGAGAGGTCGGCTGCCGAGATACCGCGACGCAGGCTGAACTGCTGACGCTCGCGCTTGGTCTCGGTCTGCAGGACTTCGTTGACCGAGACCGGCAGGAGGCTCTGGTCGCGCAGCATCTGACGGACCGAGCGCGCGGTGTCGCCTTCGAGAACGCCTTTGCGTTCCCGTCCAGTCGCGTCAACCGCGGTGTATTCGAATGCGCCCAATGCTGAATCAATCCTCGCGTGTCACGCGCAGCACTTCTTCGATCGTGGTCGTGCCGGACAGGATTTTGGCACGGCCGTCGTCGCGAATGCTGTGGGTCATGGTACGTGCGTGCTTCTCCAACTCCTGCTCGCTCGCGCCGTCGTGAATCATGGTACGCATCGCGTCATCGACCATCACCAGCTCGTAAATGCCGGTGCGGCCTCTGAAGCCCTGATTGCTGTCGGCGCCGGGTCGATAGAGCGTCGGGGATGGCGCGGAAGCTGGCAGATTCAGCAAGCGCCGTTCGTACTCGCCGGCGACATACGCTTCCTTGGTATCCGGGTTCAACACGCGTACCAGACGTTGTGCGAGAACGCCGACGAGGCTCGATGACAGCAGGAAGGGCTCCACCCCCATGTCGCGCAGACGAGTGAGTGCACCGACTGCGGTGTTGGTATGCAAAGTGGACATCACCAGGTGTCCTGTCAGCGACGCCTGCACGGCGATGTGCGCGGTTTCCAGGTCGCGGATTTCGCCGACCATCACCACGTCCGGGTCCTGGCGCAGGATGGCGCGCAGGCCGCGCGCGAAGGTCATTTCGACCTTGGTGTTCACCTGGGTCTGGCCGATGCCGTCGATGTAGTACTCGATCGGATCCTCGACCGTCAGGATGTTGCGGGTGTTGTCGTTGATGCGCTCGAGCGCCGAGTACAGCGTCGTGGTCTTGCCGGAGCCGGTCGGCCCGGTGACCAGAAGGATGCCGTGCGGCTTGTGGATCAGCTCGTCCATCTGCTTCTGCGTACGCGCATCCATGCCGAGCGCGCCGAGCTCCAGGCGGCCTGCCTGCTTGTCGAGCAGACGCAGCACCACGCGCTCGCCGTGACCGGCAGGAATCGTCGACACACGAACGTCGACCGCGCGACCCGCGACTCGCAATGAGATGCGGCCGTCCTGCGGCAGGCGCTTCTCCGCGATATCCAGCTTCGACATGACCTTGATACGCGAGACGACCAGCGGCGCAACCGCGCGCCGGGATTGGAGCACTTCGCGCAGCACGCCGTCGATGCGGAAGCGCACCACCAGGCGATTCTCGAACGGCTCGACGTGAATATCCGATGCGTTGTCCTTCACCGCCTGGGTGAGGATCGCGTTGATGAGCTTGATGATCGGCGCCTGGTCGTCGCTTTCCAGGAGGTCGGAGGGCTCCGGCAGATCCTGCGCGAGGTGCGCAAGGTCGGTTTCGTCATCCATGCCACTGGCCATCTGCTGGGCTACGTTTGTACCGCCCTCGAACTGCTGCCGCAGCAGTTGCTCGAATGTATCGTTGTCGACGCGACGCAGCTGCATCGGGATGCCGAGCGCGCGACGCACTTCGGCGATCGCCGCGGGTAGCGCGCCCGCGCGATAGACAGCCTCGGCGGAATCTTCGCTGATCTTCTGGACCAGCACGCCGTGGCGTTTGCAGAACGCGAACGTCAACTGCTGCGACGGCTTCGGACGCGCAGCAGCTGCAGCGGGGGCCGAAGCAGATTCTGGTTGCGCGCTCATCTGACCTCCGTCTTGAAGTAATGCCTACTGCGGCTGCGGCGGCTGCTGCGTCGACTGCGGCTGCTGGGGCTGTTCCTGCGGCGGCGGATTCTCTTTCAGCGGCGCAGTCACAGTTTCCTGTGGTTTCGTCGGGTCCGTGCCCGGTGTGGGCGCCTTCGCGCCGGCGGTCGGATCCGCGTACTTCGATAGCTCTTCGATCGGCGGCAGCAGCGGCTGACGCTCGCCGGGCAGCAAGTTGACCTTGCCATGGCGACGCTGCAGCTGCTGATTGCGCACGACGTTGTACTTGGCGTTGGTCTCGATCGCTGCCTGTGCACCGTCGCGGATGATCGTCGGACGGATGAACAGCATCAGGTTGCGCTTTTCCTTCGCACCGCTACGGGTCTTGAACAGCTCGCCGATGAGCGGGATCGAGCCGAGGATCGGCACGCGGTTCTCGCCCTCGCGCGCGGTGTCGGTGATCAGGCCGCCGAGGATCACTACGCCGCCATCGTCGACCAGCACGGTCGTGGTAACGGTGCGCTTGTTGGTGATCAGGTCGACAGCGCCTTGCGTGCCCTGGGCCACGCTGGAATCTTCCTGCTCGATCTTGAGCATCACCGCGTCGCCTTCGTTGATCTGCGGCGTGATCTTGAGGATCGTGCCGACTTCCTCGCGCTGGATCGTCTGGAACGGATTGACCTGGCCCTGCGCGTTCGACGCGCCGGTGTTGGTGAACGAGCCAGTGAGGAAGGGCACCTCTTGCGCCACCTTGATCTCCGCTTCCTCGTTGTCGAGCGTGATGACCGAAGGCGTCTGCAGGATGTTCGTGTTGCTGTCGCCGCGCAGAGCGCGCAACAGCAGCGCGAAGTTCGTCCCGGAGCTGAGGAAGCGGCCGGCGCCGAGAGTCAGGCCGCTCGGCAGCAGCGTCGGATCGATGCTGCTCGGATCCTGGATTGCTGCCGCGATGCTACCGATGCTGGAGCCGCCGACGGTCTGGTTGAACGTGCCGATCGGCACCGTGCTGTTCGAATCGGTGTTGCCGACGGCCCAGTTCACGCCGAGCTCTGCGCTCTTACTCTCCGAGATGTCGACCAGGATTGCCTCGACCAGCACCTGCAGGCGGCGGATGTCGAGCTTGTCCACGACCGACATGATGGAGCGCATGATCTTCGGCGGGGCGGTGATGACCAGCGCGTTGGTCTGTTTGTCGGCCCAGATCGTAGTGTTGCGGTCGGCGGCGGCTTGCGCTCCACCAGCTGCGGCGGGAGCGCCCGGCGCGGCCTGCGTTATGCCGGTCACCTGTTCTTTCAGCTTGCCGGCGATCTGCTCGGCGTCAGCGTAGTTGAGGTAGCGGACGCGAGTATCGCCACCAGTCTCGAGCGGCGTGTCGAGGTGCGTGACGAGCGTCTTCAGTCGCAGGCGCGCCGCCTTTTCGCCGGAGATCAGCACGCTGTTGGTGCGATCGTCCGCGACCAGTTTCGCGCCGGTCGATGCTGCTTCCGCTTGCTGGCCGGCCCCCTGGTTCAGCGCGTTGACGACGCGCACGATCTCGGCGGCGCTGGCGTTCTCCAGCCGCACGATGTCGATCTCCTCGTCGCCGCCCTGATCGATGCGCTGGATGATGCGCATCATGCGGCTGACGTTGCTGGCGCGGTCCGAAATGATGAGCATGTTCGACGCCGGATAGGCGACGAGATGGCCGTACTGCGGAATCAACGGCCGCAGCACCGGGACGAGCTGCGCGGCGCTCACGTTGCGCACGGCGATGACCTGCGTGATGAACTCATCCGAATCCGACTTCACTCGATCCGGCAAGTCTTCCTGACCCGGCAGCTGGCGCGCGTTCGCGTCGGGAATGATCTTGATGGAGTTGCCGGCCGGCACGGCGACGAAGCCGTGCACCTGCAGGATCGACAGGAACGTCTCGTAGAACGCGGCCGGCGACATCGGCGTCGACGAGAGGATCGTCACTTGCGCTCGCACGCGCGGATCGACGATGAAAGTCTTGCCCGTGATCTGACTGACTGCCTCGATGATCTGCGTGAGGTCGGCGTCGCGGAACGCCGGCGTGATAGTAGTCTGCTGCTGACCCTGCGCCTGCTGTGGCTGCTGCGCCGGCGCGGCACTCCAGGTCAGCGCACAGGCCACCGCGAACGCAGTCAGGCGCGCGCGATAGCGATTGTTCTTGAAGATCGTCATGGACGGTCCTTGCTTTTCTCTGCGGGGGCCTGTGAGTTATTCCGGCTCGGGCGTGAAGTTCGGCGTTTGGATCGGCCGCTGCTGGCCGGTTCGGCCCGGCGGCGGCGAGTTCGCATCCGGCAGCATGATCTGCGCGGTATTGAGCGTGAGCTCCTGCGATTGCCCGTTACGTTCGACAGTCACGCTGACGCGATCGGAGCTGCCGATCGTGTTGAAGATCTCCATGCCTCGTTGCGGGTCATCGAGCGGCGTGCCGTTGATCGAGAGCACCAGGTCGCCGGGCTGCAGTCCCAGCTTGGCGAACTGCTGGCGGTTGCGGCCAGGGTAGACGCGATAACCGCGCTGTACGCCGTTCGCGAACACCGGTTGCGGGCGCACGACTTCGGCGAACGCCGTTGGATTCGTTTCGGCAATGCGCCGGAGGTTGTCCGCGAATTGACCGCCGCCCGGTCGCGGCGGCGCGGCTGCAGTCCGGGTGGTGATGATGCCGGCCGTGTTCGGCTTCGGCAGCGACAGCGTTTCGAACTGGCCGTTGCGATCCAGAATGACGCGATCCAGGTAAACGGAATGAAGCTTCGTGCCCGGACGCACCATCGCGCCGACTGCGTAAACTTTCGCGGACTGCGGCGACTCGCCGATCACTGCCAGACCCTTGGACGGATCGTTGGCGGCAAAGACTGCCGACAGCACCAGGTTGGCCTGGCTGGGTGGGGCATCTTCCGGCGCGGCTTGCTCGATCTGCACCTGGCCGAACAAATGCGCGGTGGCAATGGCCTGGACATCGATGCCCTTACGCGCTGCCGCAGCGGGCGGAGGCGCAATTGCGATCTCGCCGCTGTCCGCAGGCGCACGACGTTCGAGCAGCAGCCAAGTGAGTTGCACGAGCTGCCAGGCGATGGCGATGACGAGGACTACAGTCAGCGCCTGCGGCAGGGTCCGCGTGGCGCGGTCCAGCCACTGCTGCCCGGACAGCGTCTGTAACTCACGCAGGGTGGCTGAAAACGACATTTAGTGATGCACGACTCAACTATGTGCGGGCCAGGCCTAAACTAACGCAGCAACCACGCGTTCGGGGTTGCGAGCGCGCCATGATAAGGAGTCGCGTTACTCTGTCACAAGAGATTGTTCTCATTGGTGAAAGTTACGTCGCAATTCTTCCGCGAGTGACGGCAGGCGGCGACACGTGCCGCCTGTACCCCGAACGGGTTAGCTGCTGCGCAGGTCCGGGCGACAAGCCGGCCGCATGACCGGGTAAATTCGCACCTCGATTCGTGCGTAACTCACTGCAGCCGCTGTAGTTGCGCAAGGGTCGACGCAGCGCACGTTACGAGGGATGCTGCCTTGTATTGTCTGGATTTCCACCCTATAAAGAGTCCGAATTGAGCATGCGTCGACGTTGATGTCTGAAGAGAGCACACGGCGTGAGCATGAGCTCGTTACCGAAGAGGCCGAGCCCAAGCTCAAGCGACCACCGCTTTATCAGGTCGTCCTGCTGAACGACGACTACACGCCCATGGAATTCGTCGTGGATGTGCTGGAGCGCATCTTCAACATGGATCGGACGACGGCGACGCGCGTTATGCTGGAGGTGCACACCCGGGGCAAAGGCGTCTGCGGCGTCTTCACTTTCGAAATCGCCGAGACCAAGGTCGCGCAGGTCAC